>NZ_CP059199.1:317500-561716 GCF_014251775.1 Blattabacterium cuenoti
TCTCATAGTTTCGGCGATATGTTTATGCCCGATTATTATCCACGCACAATCACTAGACTAGTGAGCTGTTACGCACTCTTTAAATGAATAGCTGCTTCCAAGCTAACATCCTAGCTGTCTAGGTAATTGAACTTCGTTAAATCAACTTAACATATACTTTGGGGCCTTAACTGATGATCTGGGTTCTTTCCCTCTCGGATATGGACCTTAGCACCCATACCCTCACTACCGTGAAACATAATAACAGCATTCGGAGTTTGTCAGGATTTAGTAGGTGATGAAACCCCTTTATCCAATCAGTCGCTCTACCTCTGTATTACTTCACACGATGCTGCACCTAAATGCATTTCGGGGAGTACGAGCTATCTCCGAGTTTGATTGGCCTTTCACCCCTACCCACAAATCATCCGAAGACTTTTCAACGTCTAACGGTTCGGTCCTCCACTATGTGTTACCACAGCTTCAACCTGTTCATGGGTAGATCACTCGGTTTCGCGTCTAATTCCTCTGACTATAACGCCCTATTCAGACTCGCTTTCGCTTTGGCTCCATAGCTAAACTATTTAACCTTGCCAAAAAAATTAACTCGTAGGTTCATTATGCAAAAGGCACGTCGTCACCTCACTAAAAGGCTCCGACAGTTTGTAAGCATATGGTTTCAGGATCTATTTCACTCTTCTTTCGAAGTTCTTTTCACCTTTCCCTCACGGTACTAGTTCACTATCGGTCTCTGAGTAGTATTTAGTCTTACCGGATGGTCCCGGTCAATTCAGACAAGATTTCACGTGTCTCGTCTTACTTAGGTACTTACCATAGGTAATTTTTCTATTTTACATACAGGATTATCACCTTCTATGATTGAATTTTCCAAATCATTCTGCTATAAAAAAATATTCCATATTGAATTTATGTAGACCTATTACCCTACTATAGCCTAGACCATAGTAGTTTAGACTCTTCCATTTTCGCTCGCCACTACTTACGGAATCACTGACTTGTTTTCTTTTCCTCTAGATACTTAGATGTTTCAGTTCTCTAGGTTCACTTTATCTTTAATTACAAAGATAATATCACATTGTTTAGATATGATAGGTTACCCCATTCGGAAATCTGCGGATTAATTCGTATTTGCCAATACCCGCAGCTTATCGCAGCTTATCACGTCCTTCTTCGCCTCTCAGAGCCAAGGCATCCACCATACGCCCTTCTTTTGCTTTTTAATAACTTATCTCATTTTTGTATATTATAAAAACTATATTTCAAAGAACTTAAAAAAATGGAGAATATCGGAGTCGAACCGATGACCTCCTGCGTGCAAAACAGGCGCTCTATCCAGCTGAGCTAATCCCCCTATTACTCATTATTATTTTAATTAAAATTAATGAATAATAGTCTCGCGCGGGATTGAACCGCGGACCTCTACATTATCAGTGTAGCGCTCTAACCATCTGAGCTACGAGACTGATTAAAAATCAATCTCTTCCTCTTAATTATTAATAAAATTAATTAATTATTAAAAAAAATTAATAATTACACACAAAAAAAATTAGAATAAATAGCTCCCAAATTCTAAAATAAAAGAAACTTTTACATAAAAAACTCTAAAAAAGAGATGTTCCAGCCACACCTTCCGGTACGGCTACCTTGTTACGACTTAGCCCCAGTCATCGATTTTACCTTAAGCAGCTCCTTTTATGGTCACCGATTTCAGGTCCCACCGACTTCCATGGCTTGACGGGCGGTGTGTACAAGGCCCGGGAACGTATTCACCGCATCATGGCTGATATGCGATTACTAGCGATTCCAGCTTCATAGAGTCGAGTTGCAGACTCCAATCCGAACTGAGATCGGTTTTTTGAGATTTCCTCCTGATTACCCAGTAGTACCCCTTTGTACCGACCATTGTAGCACGTGTGTAGCCCAAGGTATGAGAGCCGTGATGATTTGACGTCATCCTCACCTTCCTCTCGACTTGCGTCGGCAGTTTTGTTAGAGTCCCCGACTTTAATCGCTGGCAACTAACAATAAGGGTTGCGCTCGTTGAGGGACTTAACCCAACACCTCACGGCACGAGCTGACGACAACCATGCAGCATCTTGTACTCCGTCCGAAGACTAAACTATTTCTAATTTATTCGTAGCACATTTAAACCTTGGTAAGGTTCCTCGCGTATCATCGAATTAAACCACATGCTCCACCGCTTGTGCGGGCCCCCGTCAATTCCTTTGAGTTTCAGCCTTGCGACCGTACTCCCCAGGTGGATCACTTATTACTTTCGCTTAGTCACTGAAAAAAAAATATCCAATAACTAGTGATCATCGTTTACGGCGTGGACTACCAGGGTATCTAATCCTGTTTGCTCCCCACGCTTTCGTGCCTCAGCGTCAGTATAGATTTAGTAACCTGCTTTCGCGATCGGTGTTCTGTGTGATATCTATGCATTTCACCGCTACACCACACATTCCAGCTACTCCAATCTCACTCAAGCCTACCAGTATCAGTAGCAATTTTAACAGTTAAGCTGCAACATTTCACTACTGACTTAATAAACCGCCTACGCACCCTTTAAACCCAATGAAACCGGATAACGCTTGTGTCCCCCGTATTACCGCGGCTGCTGGCACGGAGTTTGCCGACACTTATTCGTCTAGTACATTCAGAATTCTTATCTCGTAAGAATTTTTATTCCTAAACAAAAGCAGTTTACAACCCTATTAAGGCCTTATTCCTGCACGCGGCGTGGCTGGTTCAGAGTTCCCTCCATTGACCAATATTCCTCACTGCTGCCTCCCGTAGGAGTCTGGTCCGTGTCTCAGTACCAGTGTGGGGGATCACCCTCTCAGGCCCCCTACCGATCATAATCTTGGTAGGCCATTACCCCACCAACAAACTAATCGGACGCATGCCCATCTTTTGCCATATTTCTATTTTAATAATGAAATCATGCGATAACATTATACTATAGGATATTAATCCAAGTTTCCTTAGGCTATCTCCTAGCAAAAGGTAGATTACATACGTGTTACGCACCCGTTCGCCGGTCGCCATCAAATTTTATGAAAAACATAAAATTTAAGCTGCCCCTCGACTTGCATGTGTTAAGCCCGCCGCTAGCGTTCATCCTGAGCCAGGATCAAACTCTTCGTTGTAAAAAAAATTGTGATTTATTTTATCAAAGTTTCCTTTAATATCTCAGATTTAGAAGCTATATGTTTTATTCTAATTTTTTCTTTCAAAGAACATTAATTAATCAGTTAACAATAATACGTTTTTTTTTCAGAAAAAAAAAGTTTTAAAAAAAAATATACATATATTTATTTTTTTTTATCTAAAATAAAAAATTTTAAACATATAATTAAGTTATTAGAATTATGAGAACTTCAGATTTTAATTTTAAATCTCCTTCAAATCTTCTTGCTAAATTTCCTGTTAAAGAAAGAGATGAATCTAGATTAATGGTAATACATAGGAATAGTAATAAAATTGAACATAGATTTTTCAAAAATTTGCATGAATACTTTGAAGAAGAAGATTCCATAATCTTAAATAATACCAAAGTATTTCCGGCTAAATTATTCGGAAATAAAGAAAAAACTGAAGCTAAAATAGAAGTTTTTCTACTCAGAGAATTAGATATAGTAGATAGAACTTGGGATGTTTTAGTTGATCCTGCTAGAAAAGTAAGAGTAGGAAATAAACTAAATTTTGGATCAGGTATAACCGGCGAAGTAATAGATAATACAACTTCTAGAGGAAGAATATTACAGCTTAATTATAACGGAACACATAAAGAACTTATTCAAAAAATAAAAGAAATTGGAAAAACTCCATTACCTAAATATATAGAAAGAAATCCAGAAAAATGTGATAGAATACGTTATCAAACTATATATGCAAAAAAAGAAGGATCCGTAGCAGCTCCAACTGCTGGATTACATTTTTCTAAACATTTATTAAAAAAATTAGAAATAAAAGGAATAAATATAGTAGAAATAACTCTACATCTAGGATTAGGTAGTTTCTTACCAGTTGAAGTTGAAGATATATCAAAACATAAAATGGATTCTGAAAAATGCTATATCAGTCAAGAATCATGTAAAATCATTAATAGAACAATACAGAAAAAAAAAAAAGTATGTGCAGTAGGAACATCATCAATGCGAGCCATAGAAAGTTCTGTATCCTCTAATAAAAATTTAAATCCCTTTTCAGGATGGACAAATAAATTCATTTTTCCTCCTTATAAATTTAATATAGCTAATTGCATGATAACCAATTTTCATATGCCAAAATCAACATTAATTATGATGATTGCTGCTTTTACAGGTTTTGATTTAATAATGAAAGCTTACCAAATAGCAATAGAAAAAAAATATAGATTTTATTCTTATGGAGATGTTATGTTAATTTTATAACTACACTACTATATACGTATTCATAAATCATGAAAATACTTTTGGAAAAAGCAAAAATACCTATAAAAACAGAAATAAAAATATTTGAAAAACAATTATTTAATCTAATAAAGAGTGATAGTATATTATTAAATAATATAAATCATTATATATTAAAAAAAAAGGGAAAATTAATCCGTCCTATACTTGTTTTTTTAACAGCTAAAATGTTAGGATCAATACAAAAAAAAACTTATCATACAGCATGTTTAATAGAATTGATACACAATGCCACACTTATACATGATGACGTTATTGACAATAGTAATTTTCGAAGAGGATATCCATCTATCAACTCAATATGGAAAAATAAAATATCGATATTGACTGGAGATTACTTTTTATCAAAAAGCTTGTTATTAGCTAGTAAAAATAATTACTTAGATTTATTAAAAATTATTTGTAAAACCATTAAAAATATGAGTGAAGGAGAATTATTACAAATAGAAAACACATATAATACTTCTGAAAAAATTTATAATCAAATTATTTATAGAAAAACTGCTAGTTTAATCTCTGCATCCTGCGAATGTGGAGCAATTTCCGTAAATGCAAGTCAAAAAAATATATTTAATATGAAAAAATTTGGAATTTTTGCCGGAATAGCTTATCAAATTAAAGATGATTTATTTGATTATGAAAATAATAATTTTATAGGTAAGCCAATAGGAATTGATTTTAAAGAGAAACAAATAACACTTCCTCTTATTTATACTATTAAAAAAGCATCTAAATATGATAAAGAAAAAATTATAGATTCTTTAAAAAATTATAGCGAAAAAAAAAGAAATATAATAATTGATTATGTAAATAAATATGGAGGATTAAAATATGCAATAAAAAAAATGATGAAATTTTGTAATAATGCATTAAAAATTTTAAAATTTTATCCTGAAGGAATAATTAAAGATTCATTGGAAATTATGATAAAATTTATCGTTAAAAGAAATCAATAATTTAAAAAATATGCCAACTAATTTAGTAATTGTTGAATCTCCTACTAAAGCTAAAACAATACAAAAATTCTTAGGGAAAAATTATTATGTAGTTCCTAGTTATGGACATATAATAGATTTACCAGAAAAAAAAATAGGGATCCAAATTAATAATAATTTTAAACCTAATTATGTAATTTTATCAAAAAAAATAAAAGTAGTAAAAGAATTAAAAAAATTAATAAAAAATTATAAATTTATTTGGTTAGCTACAGATGAAGACCGTGAAGGTGAGGCTATTGCACATCAAATTCAAAAAACTTTTATTGAAAATAATAAAAAATATAAAAGAATTGTATTTCACGAAATAACTAAAAAATCAATATTTCATGCTATTAAAAATCCTAGAGAATTAAATTTCAATTTAATATATTCTCAACAAGCAAGAAGAATTTTAGATAGAATAGTAGGATTCTTATTATCTCCATTATTATGGAAAAAAATAAAAAAAGGACTTTCCGCAGGTAGAGTTCAATCAATAGCAGTTAGATTGATTGTGGAAAGAGAACAAAAAATAAAAAATCACATTCCTGTAAAAACATATAAAATAACTGGTTCTTTTATAAAAGATAAAGAAATTATTTACGCAAACTTTTCTAAAAATTTGAAAAATAAAAAAGAAGTAAAATCCATAATGGATCTATGTATTAATACTAAATATTTTAAAATAAAAGAAATTATTGAAAATAATGAAAAAAAAAGCCCTTCACCACCATTTACTACTTCATCATTACAACAAGAATCATGTAATCGATTAAACTTTTCTATATCAAAAACTATGTTTATAGCTCAAAGCTTATACGAAAAAGGATATATTACTTATATGCGAACAGATAGTCAAAAATTATCTGAATTTATTATTTCTAAAATAAAAAATTTTATATGTTCTAATTATGGAATAGAATATTTATCTGTAAAAAATTTTTCTAACTCTAATAAATTTTCTCAAGAATCTCATGAAGCAATTCGACCAACTGTTATTGATCATAATGATGATTATTTAAAAGATTTAAATTCTTCTGAAAATATTCTATATCAATTAATTTGGGAAAGAACTATAATGGGACAAATGAAAGATGTTATCTTCCGAAAAAAAAATTTTCATATACAATTCTCTGATCCAAAAAATTTTTTTATAGCTACCGAAAAATATATAATTTTTGATGGATATACAAAAGTTAAAAAAAAAATTCCAAAAAAAATTATTCCTTTATCCTTAAAAAAGGGCAACCGTTTATATAGAAAAGAAATTATTGCTACGTCAGTTATTAAAAATAATTCATATAGATATAATGAAGCGACTTTAGTAAAAAATTTAGAAAATTTAGGAATCGGAAGACCTTCTACTTATGTTCCTATAATATCTACTATTCAAAAAAGAGATTATGTTAATATTCAAAAAATTATAAAAAAAAAAGAAATAAAAGAAATTTTTTTATTACAAGAGAAAAAAAAATCTATATCCAAGATATATAAAGAATTTATAAAAATAGAAAAAAATAGATTTGTTCCCACTGAAATGGGTATATTAATAACTAATTTTTTAAAAAATCATTTTTACGAAATAATAAATTATAATTTTACGGAGAATTTAGAAAAAAAACTTGATTCTATAGCCAAAGGAACTATTACTTGGATAGAAGTTATTAAAGATTTTTATAATAAATTCGAAAAAATAATATCTCACGTTCAAAAAAACGTAAAAAAAGTCTATGAAAAACGTCTTCTTGGAAAAGAACCTAAATCTAATCAAAAAATTTATGTAATGATGGCTAAATTTGGGCCGGTTATACAATTAGGTGATTTTAATAAAAAAAATAAAAATAGACCAAAATTTTTTCCATTATTAAATAGCCAAAAATTAGAAACTATTTCTTTAAAAGAAACATTAAAAATGATTGATCTTCCTAAAAAATTAGGATTATTTAATAATAAAGAAATTTATTTAAAAATAAATAAATACAATATTTATATTAAATATGATAATCAAATAATTCCAATAAAAAAGGAAGATTTTTTTAATTCATCAATAACATTAAATAATGCCATCAATATTATCAATAACAATAATAAAAATAAATCATAAAAAAAATTATTAACCATCGAAATACCTTTGATTCAAATAGGTAGTAGGATATGCTTGATCATGACCAGTTCTTTTAATATGATCTAAATATTTAGGTATATATGATAAAGCTTTGACTTTATCGGATAAAGCCATTCTATTCCAAATATTTTCAGCCATTTTTTTTTTACCTACTTTATATTTATAATCTGTCCAAAATCTATCAAAAGATAGATCCACAGGAATTTCCTCTATAGAAAAAAAATATTTAGAATTTTTCATTTTATAAACTACGTCTTCATTATAAGGTATATACCTACCAATCCAGATGTAATTAGATAAAGATAATCCTTTTGGGAAAATAACTTTTCTTAAAAATCCATTTAAATCATATTTAAATATAATATGACCCGAAATAATATTACTCCTAAATATATATTGTTTACCTTCCATTATTGATGTATAATAATTAAATTAATCTGAAATAATAAAAATAAAAAAACTATACGAATCATCAATAATTTTATAATAAAACATTTTTATAATATTACATTTAAAATACATAATTATATATATATGAATAAAGATAAAATAATGCAAAAAATATTATAATTATGTTATATATTATACCTACTCCTATAGGAAATTTAGAAGATTTAACTTTTAGAAGTTTACGAATTCTAAAAGAAGTAGACTTAATTTTAGTAGAAAGTTATAGAATTTCTAAAAGATTATTAAATTTTTATAATATAAAAACTAATGTAAATAAATATCATATCCATAACGAATCCAAAATGATACCATATATTATAAATGAAATCAAACAAGGTAAAAAATTAGCACTAATTTCTAATGCTGGAACTCCTAGTATTTCTGATCCTGGATATTTAATTATTAAACATTGTATTAATTCTTCAATATCAATAGAATGTCTTCCTGGTCCAACTGCAATCATTCCATCATTAGTAATTTCTGGATTTCCAATTAATGAATTTCTATTTATTGGTTTTTTGCCTAAAAAAAAAAGAAAAATTAAATTAGAAAAATTATCAAAAGAAAAAAAAACTATTGTAATTTATGAATCCCCTCATAGACTACTAAAAACTTTAAATGATATAAAAAATTATTTTGGAATTAATATACATGTTGCAATATGTAAAGAAATATCAAAACTTTTTCAAAAAATATTAAGAGGTAGTATTAAAGAAATACTTATATATTATAACAATAATAATCAAAAAATTTTAGGAGAATATACTATTGTAATCAATAATAAAAACATAGTTTAAAAAAAATTATTATCAAGTAAAAATTCCAAAATTTGAATTGCATTAGTGGCCGCTCCTTTTCTAAGATTATCCGAAACTATCCAAAGATTTATAGAGTTTGGAAATGAGAAATCTTCTCTTATCCTTCCAACAAAAACTTCATCTTTTCCATAAGAAAATATTGGCATAGGATAAATATTTTCTTTTGGTTTATCTTGAACAACAACTCCTTTTGTATTTTTTAATATATTTCTAATATCATTTAATTCAGGTTTTTCTTTAAATGTTATATTTACACTTTCGGAATGTCCTCCTATGACTGGAACTCTTGCTGAAGTAGATGTTATAGAAATATTTTGATCGTTCATTATTTTTTTTGTTTCATTTATTAATTTCATTTCTTCTACAGAATATCCATTTTCTATAAATGAATCACAATGAGGTAAAACATTTTGATAAATAGGGTGTGGGTAAACTTTTATTTTAGAAAATCCTTTTGATTGTTCTTGATTCAATTGATTAACAGCTTTCTTTCCAGTACCAGTTACTGATTGATAAGTAGAAACAATAACTCTGGTAATATTATATTTTATATGTAAAGGGTATAAAACCATTACTAATTGTATAGTGGAACAATTTGGATTAGCAATAATCTTGTCTTTTTTTCTTAAAAAAGAAGCATTTATCTCTGGAACAATTAATTTTTTTTCTTTATCCATTCGCCATGCAGAAGAATTATCTATAACAAAAGTTCCATTTTTAGCAAAAATTGGAGCCCATTTTTTAGATACTTTTGATCCAGCTGAAAATAAAACAACATTTAATTTTTTCAAAATTAATTCATTTATTCCAATTATTTTATATTCTTTCTTTTTAAAAAAAATTTTTTTTCCGATAGATTTATCAGATGCAGAAAAATATAAATCATTAGAAAAATGTTTTTTTTCAAGAATATTTAGAAATATATTTCCTACCATTCCAGTAACTCCAACTATTCCTAATCTCATAAATTGAGTTTATTTTTTCTATTTACAAATCAAATTTATATATTAATGATGAAAAAAAGAAAAGTTATTATATTGTCTGGATCCTCTGGAAGTGGTAAAACAACTATTTCTCAATATCTATTATCTAAAATATCAAATTTAAAATTATCTATATCATGCACTACTAGAACAATAAGAAAAAATGAAAAAAATGGAAAAGATTATTATTTTATATCTAAAAAGAATTTTTTTTATAAAATAAAAAAATATCAGTTTATAGAATGGGAAGAAGTATATGATAATTCATTTTATGGAACTCTAAAAAATGAATTATATAAAATTTGGAGAGAAGGAAAACATGTATTATTTGATGTTGACGTAAAAGGGGGGTTAAAATTAAAAAGAATTTTTAAAAAAAATTCTTTATCCATTTTTATATCAGTAATATCAAAAAAAATTTTAGAAGAAAGATTAATTAATAGAGAATCCGAAAATATGGAAAAAATAAAAATCCGTTTAAAAAGAGCAGAAAAAGAGAATATTTATTCTGATTTATTTGATTTTATTATTGAAAATAATGATTTAAAAACTACTAAAAATAAAATACTTAAAATAGTATATAATTTTATATAAATATAGCTTGAACTTAACCAAAAACAATTAATTACATTATTTTTTTTCAATAAGATTAACAAAAACTCCCCAGGATGGATTCGAACCACCGACACCCTGATTAACAGTCAGATGCTCTAACCAGCTGAGCTACTGGGGATTATTTATAAATAATTAATATATGGGAATTTTTTTTATTCTAATTTTATGTCTTCCTCCTTCAAAATTTGTATTTAAAAAAATATCAATAATATCTAAAACATCATTTTTTTTTATAAATCTAGCAGGTAAACTGATAATATTTGCGTCATTATGTTTTTTCGCTAAAAAAGCAGTTTTTTTATTCCAAACCAAAGCCGCACGAATTTTATTATACTTATTTGCTGTCATAGCTGCACCATTTCCACTTCCACATATAACAATTCCGAAATTAGCAAATCCTTTTTCTACAAATTTAGCAGTAGGATGAACAAAATCTGGATAATCAACTTTTTCTCCGTATTTTGAAAAACCAAAATCTTTTATTGTATATCCTTTTTTTATCAAATATTTATTTATTAAATATTTATAACCTATTCCAGTATGATCACAACCTATTGCTATTATCATCATTCAGAATTGAATTTTTTAAATAAAATTTATTTTTTCATCATAAATAATTAATAAATATAAATATTTTTTTTTTCTAATTTAATATTATTACAATATTATTACAATATTATGGAAATAATTATGAAAAAAATAAAAGATATTAATGATTTTGATTTTTATAATAAAAAAGCATTATTAAGAGTTGATTTTAATGTTCCAGTAAATAATTTTCAAGAAATAACAGATGATACTCGAATCCGATATACTATTCCTACTATTCAAAAAATTTTATCTGACCAAGGAAAAGTTATTATTATATCCCATTTTGGAAGGCCACAAGAAATCAAATCTAAAAATTATTCCTTAAAATTTTTACTTCCTTATTTATCAAAATTATTAAAATCTCCTATTTTTTTTTGTGAAAAATGTATAGGAAAATCAGTAGAAGAAAAAATCCAAAAATTAAAAAATGGAGAAATAATTTTATTAGAAAATTTACGTTTTCATAAAGAAGAAGAAAAAGGAAATCAAAAATTTGCTTTTGAATTATCAAAATTTGGAGATATTTATGTAAACGATGCTTTTGGTGCTTCTCATAGAGATCATTCCTCAATAACAATTTTGCCAAAATTTTTTAAAAATAAAAAATGTATTGGACTTCTAATGAAAAAAGAAATACATAATTTGAATAAATTATTACTAGGAAATGTTAAAAGGCCAATGACAATTATATTAGGTGGAGCAAAAATATCATCAAAAATAAATATTATAAAAAGATTTATTAAAATTTCTGATTATCTATTATTAGGAGGAATAATGTCATATCCTTTTATAAAAAAAACAGGAGGACATATAGGGAATTCTTTAATTACAGAAAATAACAATGAAAATGATAAAAATTTTGATCAAATAGTGAATAATATTTTATCTATAAATAATAAAACAAAAAATTTGATCCTTCCAAAGGATATAATTGCATTATCAGAAAATAATAAAAACATTCAAAATTTTTCTATTTTTTGTATTCCAAAAGGATGGAAGGGATTAGATATAGGAAAAGAATCCATAAAATATTTTTGTGATATTATAACAAAATCTCGTACCATATTATGGAATGGACCAATGGGGAAATTAGAATTACCAAAATTTTCATTAGGAACTATATCCATTGCAAAAAAAATAGCAGAAGTTACTACAGAAAAAAATTATTATTCAATAGTAGGTGGAGGGGATTCAATTTATGCATTAAAAAAGGCAAAATGTATTAATAATATTAGCTATATTTCTACTGGAGGAGGCGCTATGTTAGAAATGTTAAAAAATAAAAATTTACCTGGAATAAAAGCAATAAAAAATTAATTTTTTTTTAATTATATTTGTTAATTAAATAAATTAAATTAGATAATAATAAATTATGTTATTTAAACTTCCAGATTTATCATATTCTTATCAAGATATGGAACCCTATATAGATAGGAAAACTATGGAAATTCATCATAAAAAACATCATTATAACTATATTAATAGTCTTAATAATGCAATATCTAATACTGATATGATAAATCTTTCTATAAAAGAAATACTTAGAAGATCACATATTGAATCCCCTGTGATTCAAAATAATAGTGGAGGAGTTTACAATCATAATTTTTTTTGGAAAATTTTGATTCCCTCATCAAAATTTGAATCACCTGGATTAACATTCAATAATATAATAAATAAAAACTTTAATTCATTTAACTCTTTTAAAGAAAAATTTTCCAATATTGCATTAAATCATTTTGGATCTGGATGGATATGGTTATGTATAAATAATAAAAAAAAATTAAATATATGTAGTACATCTAATCAAGATAATCCTATTATGTACGGTACAAACTGTGAAGGAATTCCAATATTGGGATTAGACATTTGGGAACATGCATATTATCTTCAATACCAAAATAGAAGATCAGATTATATATCTTCTTTTTGGAAAATTATTAATTGGAAACAAGTTGAAAATAATTATCTACATGCAATCGAAACAATAGATGAATATTAAATCAATTAAATGGGAAAAATTATATTAGATGATATAAAAATTTTTGGATATCATGGATGTTTATCAGAAGAAAAAATTATTGGATCTAATTTTTCTATAAAATTAGAAATTGATTTAGATTTTACAAATGCTTGTATATATGATGATTTATCCGAAACTATTGACTACACATATTTATATAAAATAGTCAAAGAAGAAATGGAAATAGAATCTAAACTAATAGAACATTTAGCTAAAAGAATAATCACTAGAATACAAAAAATAGAAAAAATAAAAAAAGCAAAAATAAAAATTTGTAAAGAAAATCCACCTTTAGAAGGTAGAGTAAAACAAGTTTGTGTTATATTAGAAGATTAATATAATTTATTATTATAAATATCAATTATCAGGCACTGTGGCCGAATGGATAAGGCGGAGGTCTGCAAAACCTTTTATAGTGGTTCGATTCCACTCTGTGCCTTTTTTAAAAAAAAATTATTAAAAAACATATTAACATTTCTAATTATCCATATTTGAAACTTATTAAGGATAAAAATATAAGAATAGATTTTAAATCTTTTATAAAGATTATAGATGTCCCATATAGTGATATAAATAAACAAAAAATAAATTTTTCAGATTTTACTGTTATTCTATTGATTAGCAATAAATCTGTAGATTATTATTTTAATATAGCTAATTTTATGAAATTTAAAGTTCCGACTTATATGAAGTATGAAGTTTGTTTGTCAAACAAAGTCTATTGCTAACTATTTACAAAAATATATAGTCTACAGAAAAAGAAAAATTTACATTGGAAAAAAATATTTTCAAGATATAATACCTTATATACAGAAAAATCATAAAGAAAAATTTTTATTACCTTCTTAAAATTCATTAAAATCTGAAATATTAATTATGTTAAATAAATTAAATATTTCTTGAAAAATAGCCATTTTATATAAAATAATAACCAATGATTTATCTGATTTAAAAAATATATATTATGATATTTTAGTTTTCTTTAGTCCAGCTAGTATCAAATCTTTATTTGAAAATTTTCCTAATTGTAGTCAAAAAAATATTAAGATTGCTACTTTTGGAAAAAATACTTTTCAAGCAGGATTAAAAATAGATATTGAAGTACCAACTCCTCAGTTTATCTCTATGGCAATGGCTTTAGAAGAATATATAACATGATTTTATTTATTCTACAGTAACTGATTTTGCTAAATTTCTAGGTTTATCAATATTCTCTCCACGTATATATGCCATTTGATAGGCTAATAATTGAAGTGGAATTACTGTTACTAGAGGACTTAATTCTTCAGAAATATTAGGAACTTTTATTACATGATCAGCTAACATATTAACCTCTACGTCGTTTTCGTTAATTATAGCAATAATTTTTCCATTTCTTGCTTTAATTTCTTGAATGTTACCTACTATTTTAGGATAAGATTCATTTAATGGTGCTATAACTACTACAACTATTTTTTGATCTATTAAAGCGATAGGGCCATGTTTCATTTCTGCTGCTGGAAATCCTTCTGCATGTATATAAGATATCTCCTTTAATTTTAAAGCGCCTTCTAAAGCTACTGGAAAATTAATACCTCTTCCTAAATAAAGAAAATTATTCATAGAATGAAAAATTTTCGATATTTTTTTAATCGAATCATGCACTTTTAAAGCAGTACTAATTTTTTCTGGAATAGATCCAAGTTCCTCACATAACTTATTATAAATATTATCATTTATAATAGATTTATATTTTCCTATTTTCAAAGCTAATAATATAAGCATTGTAATTTGAGCCGTAAAAGCTTTTGTAGATGCTACCCCAATCTCTGGACCAGCATGAGTATATACTCCTGCATCTACAGATCTTGAAATAGTTGATCCCACTACATTACAAATTCCAAATACAAAAGCCCCCTTACTTTTTGCTAATTTTAAAGCGGATATAGTATCAGCAGTTTCTCCTGATTGAGAGATTACAATAATAATATTATTTTTATTTATAATTGGATCTCTATATCTAAATTCAGAAGCATATTCAACTTCTACAGGAATACGGGCTAATTTTTCTAATAAATATTCTCCAATTAAACTAGCATGCCAAGATGTACCACAAGCAACTATAGTGATACATTTTGTATTAATAAATTTTTCTTTATTAGATTCAATTCCATCAATATAAATTACCTTACTTGATACCAGCAATCTACCTCTTAAAGTATTTAAAATAGTTTGAGGTTGTTCATATATTTCTTTTAACATGAAATATTTATATTTTCCTTTTTCAATTTCTTTTAAATCAATTTTTAATTTATTTATAACTGGATTCAGTTTGTAATTATTAATAATCTTTCTAAGATCTAGATCTTTATATTTATTAAGAATAGCCATTTCTCCATCTTCTAAATAAATAACGTTTTTAGTATACTGAATAAATGAAATTGGATCAGAAGCTACAAAAAATTCTCCATCTCCAATTCCAATAGCAATAGGACTACCTAATTTAGCAATTATCATACTATCAGGATCATCTCGGTCTACTATAGCTATCGAGTATGCCCCCACTACTTCGGTTAACGAACATCGTATAGCTTCTTCTAATGAAAATTTATTTTCATTTTTAATATATTCTACTAAATTTACTAGTACCTCAGTATCTGTATTACTTCTAAGAGTAAAACCATTGTTTAATAAAATAATTTTAATGGAATTATAATTATCTACAATTCCATTATGAATCATAACTAAATTATTAGAATTAGAAATATGAGGATGAGCATTTATATCATCAGCTACTCCATGGGTGGCCCATCTAGTGTGACCGATTCCAGTAGTTCCTTTTAACTGAATATTAGAGCGATTAATTTTTTTCTCTAATTCATAAACCCTACCTTTAGTTTTATACAAATTATATCCATCTTTATGAAAGATAGATACTCCAGAACTATCGTATCCTCGATATTCTAATTTTTTTAATCCATTAATAATAATAGGATATGCATCTCTATTACCTAAATATCCGATTATTCCACACATTATTTTAAACAGTAAAAATTATAAATTCTTATCATTTTTCCTAAATTGATTGATCTTATTATTTAAAATTATTTTTTTATAAAACTGTTGATAAACAGTTTTAATCTCTTCTATTGGATAATATTTTAGCACTAATAATTTATTTATTTTTTTGATATAATTTTCTATTTTTTCAGGAAAAAAAACATCTCCTTTCATTACTGCATCTGAATAGTACAGACATAATTTTGTTAAATTAAAATAATCTGGATTTTTCATTATTTCTAACTGATTAGATTTAACTCCATCTAATTTTATTTTTTTTATAACGTCTTTGTTTAACAATCCTTTGAAAGGATTATTATAAATTGATACGATTATTCTAGTTTTTTGATATAAAGCATCGTTTTTATACATTTTTTTTACATATAAAGGGATAAAAAAACTGATCCATCCATATAAATGGATAATATCTGGTTTCCAATTTAATTTTTTAACTGCTTCTAAAACACCTTTCGTAAAAAATAATGCTCTTTCATCATTATCTACGAAAAAATTTCCCTTTTCATCTTTATCTATAGCTTTTCTTTTAAAATATTCTTCATTATCTATAAAATAAACCTGTAATCGAGCATCAGGAATAGATGCTACTTTTATTAATAAAGGTTGATCTATATTATTAATTATTAAATTCATTCCAGATAAACGAATCACTTCATGCAATTGATGCCGTCTTTCATTTATTAATCCAAAACGTGGCATAAATATTCTAACATCATTACCTATGGATTGCATAAATTTAGATGCATTTAAAACTGATAAAGAAATTTTATTTTCTGAAGAAAAAGGAAATAAATCTGAAGAAACATATAGTATACGTTTACCTGTCATTTTAAGGTTTTTTTTTCATTTTTGAAATATATAAAAACGGATAATAGCAAATATAAAAAATAATATACAATTATATATCTAAAAAATTAGATTTTATAAAAAAAAATATAAATAATAAAATTTATTAGATTAAAAATTTTTCTTTATGAAAAATGGAAAAAAAAAAGAAAAAAAATATTTTTTTACTACTGGTACCATAAATATTACTAATTATGGATACGCTTTTGTACATGTAGAAGGAATTCAAAAAGACATTTTTATTCCAAAAGATAAAATAAATAGATCACTAGAAGGAGATTTAGTAAAAATAAAATTTAAAAAGAATAAAGTTAAACCAAAAGGAGAAGTATTAAAAATAATAAAAAGAAATAAAAAAAAATTTATTGGAATTTTAAAAATTAATCCTCAACATTATTATAATAACAGTACATTAGATATTTCTAATAAAATGCAGATTATATGTATTTGCAATAATGTTTCAATTTTAATTCCAAAAAATAAATCTAAAAAATATAAACATGATGATAAAGTATTAGTAGAAATAACACGATGGCCAAAAAAAAATAAAAATCCTATAGGTAGAATTATAAAAGTTTTTGGAAAAATTGGAATTTATAAAACAGAAATTCATTCTTTATTAGAAGAATATGAAATTTCTAATAAATTTTCTCATAAAATAAAAGATGAAGCTAAAAAAATTTTTTCAAAAGGATTTATAAATTTTAAAGAAAAACAAAATAGAAAAGATATGCGAAGTATCAATACTTTTACTATAGATCCTATAGATGCAAAAGATTTTGATGATGCTATTTCTATTAGAAAAATAGAAAAAAAAATTTGGGAAATAGGAATTCATATATCTGATGTTACCCATTATCTTAAAGAAAATAGTATAATAGATAAAGAAGCGTATATACGAACTTCATCTATATATTTAATGGGTAAAGTAATCCCAATGTTACCTAACATATTATCTGATGAACTTTGTTCTTTACAACCAGAAATTGATAAATTAAGTTTTTCATTAATATTAAATATTAATGAAAGAGGAAATATTTTAAAAAGTTGGATTGGAAAAACTATAATACGATCTAATAAAAAATTTACATACAATGAAGTACAAAAAATTATAGATAAAAAAAAAGGAAAATTTTATAAAGAAATCAATATATTATATTATTTATCTAGAAAATTAATTAAAAAAAGATTAAAAAATGGATCTCTTTATTTAGATAGAATTGAAACAAAATTTCAATTAAATGAAAAAAATGATCCAATATCTATTGATCTAGAAAAAAATAAAAGTGCTCATTCTTTAATAGAAGAATTTATGCTATTAACTAATCAAAAGATATCAGAATTTATTAGTAAAAAATCCAACAATAATAATAAATATAATCAACCACCATCTATATATAGAATTCATGACAAACCAGATCATGAAAAAATATTGTATTTAAAACAAATAATAAAACCGTTAGGTTATTCCTTAGATTTAAAAAATATAAAAAGTTCTATTAATCATCTTTTATTACAAATAAAAGGAAAACCCGAACAACATATGATTGAAAATTTTGTACTTCGTTCAATGAGTAAAGCGAAATATTCTACAAAAAATATTGGACACTATGGATTATCATTTATTCATTATACTCACTTTACTTCTCCAATAAGGAGATATTCTGATATAATAACTCATCGTTTATTGCAGAATTATTTAATGAATAATAAAAAAAAAATAAAATCAATAGATTTTTATGAAAAAAAATTACAACATTGCAGTAATCAAGAACGTATAATATTAGATATAGAAAGAGAATTTTTTAAATATATGCAAATAAAATTTGCAAAAATATTTTTACAAGAAAAAGAATTTGATGGAGTTATAACAGGTTTTAATGAATGGTCTATTTATATTGATTTAATTCCATATCATATAGAAGGAATGATAAAATTACGCAATATCAAAGAAGATTGTTATACTTTCAATTCAAATGGATTTAATATAATTGGAAAAGATTATAAAAATATATATTTTGTCGGTGACAAAATCAAAGTAAAAATAATAGATGTAGATCTAGAAAAAAAATATGTTATATTAGATTGGATTAATAAATAATTTATTCTATTCTAACTGAAGAGGGTACAAATATAGTATAATCTCCTCCATTTTTTATAATACTTCTTACAAGATAAGAACTAATAAATGATCTTTCGTAAGATGAAAATAAAAATATAGTTTCTATTTTATATTTTGTTTCTAAAAAATGATTAATATATAATATATCTTTTTCAAATTCAAAATCTATTTGATTTCTTATTCCTCTTAGTAAAAAATTTACTTTTTTTTTCTTACAAAAAGATATAGTTAATCCATTAAAAGAATTTATTTCTATTTTATTAGATACCCTTAAAAAGGTTTCATATATCCATTTTTTTCTCTTTTTAATAGAAAACATATTTTTTTTATTTGAATTATTTCCAATAGCTATAATTATTTTATCAAATAATCTTAAAGCTCTAATAACAATATCATAATGACCTAAAGTTATTGGATCAAAAGTTCCAGGAAATACAGCTATTCTTTTTGTCATTATTTGGTAATGTAAATGTATTTATTCAATAAATAATGGAATAATAATTTAAAATTTATTAATAATATTAAAAAATTATATTAGATTGCATCTCTATAACAATAGACTTTAAATTAACAATTTTATCATTATTTATCATTAAAAAATTTATAATAAAAATTATAACTTTATCAAAAAGTAACAATCATAAACATCAACATAACATATTTATTTCCAATATTTATATTGGATTTTTTTTATTTAAGATATTTTAAATTTTTATATCGATAATATTTATCATAGATATGATAAATTATAAATGAATGTATTTATAACATAACGCTTAATACTAAAAAAAATTTAAATATAAATCAACATTATTACTAAATTATTTTATTTTAATTTTAAAATATATAAAAAATCAATTATTTGTAGCCATAAAATTTTTTATTCTACTCATATGTAATAAATATAAATAATTATTGCATACGTGAATAAAAAAAAATCTTATATTAAAATTTTTATTATTTATTTTTTATCTTTATTACTAGTTTGCATAACTATTATATTTATAGTTATTTATGCAGGATATAAAGGATTTTTAGGAAAATTACCTAGTGATAAAGAAATAAGAAGTCCAAAAATGGAAATTGGATCAAAAGTATATGATTGTAAAGGCGTATTACTAGGAAAATTTTTTTATGAAAATAGAAATTTAATTACTTATAAACAACTTCCAAAGAATTTAGTAAATGCTTTATTAGCAAAAGAAGATATACGTTTTCGAAAACATTCAGGAATTGATATAAAATCAATTATAAGAGCTATTTTATCTATGGGAAAAAAAGGAGGAGGTAGTACAATTTCCCAACAATTAGCTAAGTTGTTCTTTACTAAGAAATCAGCAAAAAACAAAATTGAAAGAATTAATCAAAAAATATTAGAATGGATAATCGCTTTAGAATTAGAAAAACGTTATTCTAAAGAAGAAATTATTACTATGTATTATAATAAATTCGATTTTTTATACAATGCAAAAGGAATTGATACAGCTGCTCATACATATTTTGATAAAAAAGTTATTAATCTTAATTTAAATGAATGTGCTATATTGGTTGGAATGCTTGAAAATCCTTCTTTATATAATCCAATAGATTATCCCAATAGAGCAAAAAAACAAAGAAATTTAGTTTTATTTCAAATGATGAAATATAACTTTTTAAAGAATAATCAATATAATAATGAGTCTAAAAAACCAATAAGAACTTATTTTAAAATGAAAGATAAGGATATTGAATTTGTTACTTATTATGGTGGTTTTCTTAAAAAAGAAATTCAAAATTTATTAAATGAATACGAAATAAAAAAAGGAATAAAATTAAATCTTTATACTAGCGGATTAAAAATATATACATCTATTGATTCTAGAATGCAGAATTATGCAGAAAAATCTATAAAAATACATCTTAAAAAATTGCAATCAATATTCGATTCTATACAGAAAAAAAATAAAAAAGCTCCTTTTTCAAATATTTCTTATAAAAAAATAAATCGGATAATTTTATCGTCAATGCGACGAACTAATCTATATAATAGATTGAAAAAGAAAGGAATGGCTGAAAAAAATATTATAAAAATATTTAAAAAGAAAATTTTAGTTAAATTATTTACTTGGGATGGTAATAAAAAAGTTATGATGTCACCTTTGGATTTTATCCGTTATAAAAAAGGAATTATTCAAGCCGGATTATTATCAATGGAATCTTCTACAGGCCATATCAAAGCATGGGTTGGGGGTATAGATTTCAATAATTTTCAATATGATCATGTAGCACAAACAAAAAGACAAGTTGGATCAATATTTAAACCTATTTTATATGCTGCTGCAATTAAAAAATTACATTATAATCCTTGTACAATTATTTCAAATGAAAAATTTAAACTAAAAAATTGGATTCCTAGAAATCATAATGGAAAATATGGAGGATTTATGACATTAAAAGATGGATTGGCACTATCAGTAAATACTGTATCCGCTCGTATAATGGAAAAAGTTACTCCAAAAACAGTAATTGAATTAGCAAAAAAAATGGGGGTAGAATCCACTATTCCAGAAAATCAATCCATTGCATTAGGATCTGCAGATCTTACTTTATATGAAATGACAGGAGTATTTAATACTTTTTCAAATTTTGGAATTTATAATAAACCTTCTATTTTATTAAAAATAGAAGATAGAAATGGAAATATTATTAAATATAATTATAATATTAAAAGAAAAGTTCTTAATAAAGACGTTGCATATATTATGTTAAACTTAATGCAAGGAGTAGTAAAATATGGAACAGCTAAAAGATTAACCAATCTATATAATATTAAAGGAGATATCGCAGGAAAAACTGGTACTACTAACGATAATTCAGATGGATGGTTTATAGGGATGATCCCTAATCTCACTACTGGTGTTTGGGTAGGATGGGAAAATAGATTTTCTCATTTTAATAGTCTAAAATTAGGACAAGGAGCTAATATGGCACTGCCTATATGGGCACATTATACAAACTATTTATATCACGATAAAAACTTTATTTATAATGAAAAAATGTTTTTTAAAAAACCTAAAAATTATCAATGGGATGAATGTGAAAACAAAATGGATCAAAAAGATGAAGATCAAATTAATCATAAAAAAGATAATAAGGAATTTATAGAAAATAAAACAGATAATCCAAATACTTTAGAAGATAATAAAGATAAAAATGAATTGAAATCTCCAGATAAAAAAGAAGATAAAGCGATTCAATCTGAAGAAAAACCCGAAACTAAATCTACCGGTAATAAACCCGAAACTAAATCTACCGGTAATAAATCCGAAACTAAATCTACCGGTAATAAACCCGAAACTAAATCTACTGGAAAGAAACCCGAAACTAAATCTACTGGGAAGAAACCCGAAACTAAATCTACTGGAAAGAAACCCGAAACTAAATCTACTGGGAAGAAACCCGAAACTAAATCTACTGGGAAGAAACCCGAAACTAAATCTACTGGAAAGAAACCCGAAACTAAATCTACTGGAAAGAAACCCGAAACTAAATCTACTGGGAAGAAACCTGAAACTAAATCTACTGGGAAGAAACCTGAAACTAAATCTACTGGTAAGAAACCTGAAACTAAATCTACCGGTAAGAAACCTGAAACTAAATCTACTGGTAAGAAACCTGAAACTAAATCTACCGGTAAGAAACCTGAAACTAAATCTAAAGGAAAGAAACCTGAAACTAAATCTAAAGGAAAGAAACCTGAAACTAAATCTACCGGTAAGAAACCCGAAACTAAATCTACTGGTAAGAAACCTGAAACTAAATCTACCGGTAAGAAACCCGAAACTAAATCTACTGGTAAGAAACCTGAAACTAAATCTAAAGGAAAAAAACCTGAACTAAAATCTACTGGTAAGAAACCTGAAACTAAATCTAAAGGAAAAAAACCTGAACTAAAATCTACTGGAAAAAAACCTGAAACTAAATCTAAAGGAAAAAAAACTGAACTAAAATCTACTGGAAAAAAACCTGAAACTAAATCTAAAGGAAAGAAAACCGAAACTAAATCTACCGGTAAGAAACCTGAAACTAAATCTACCGGTAAGAAACCTGAAACTAAATCTAAAGGAAAAAAACCTGAACTAAAATCTACTGGGAAGAAACCTGAAACTAAATCTAAAGGAAAAAAACCTGAACTAAAATCTACTGGAAAAAAACCTGAAACTAAATCTAAAGGAAAGAAACCCGAAACTAAATCTACCGGTAAGAAAACTGAAACTAAATCTAAAGGAAAAAAACCTGAACTAAAATCTACTGGAAAAAAACCTGAAACTAAATCTACCGGTAAGAAAACTGAAACTAAATCTAAAGGAAAAAAACCTGAAACTAAATCTAAAGGAAAAAAACCCTAATTAAAATATCAAAAAAATATTTATATGATTATTAATAAATACTTTTCATAAAGTAATCAATATATTTAATTAATATATCCTACAAATAATGGATTAAAATTATAATTGTATAATAAGCATTAATATATGGAAAAATATCTGGAACAGCTGTTTAAATATTTTATATTAATTCCAAATATTTATGGATTAACAAAAAAATCAAATAAATAATTCAATAAACGTCTTTTACATACTTTTTAATTTTTTTCATTTTGTTTATAAATAATATAGGGTCTTCTTTTCCTATTTCTTTTATAACCCGTAATATTGTATTTTCTACATCTACACTCATAGGATTTTTTTTTCCACATATATATATATATGCTCCATTTTTTATCCAATGGAAAAATTTCTCTCTATTTTCCCATATTTTATCTTGAACATATATCTTTTTTTTTTGATCTCTAGAAAAAGAAATATTTAAACGATCTAAAACTCCATTTTTTATCCAATTTTTAATTTCAGATTTATATAAATAATCATATTTATAATACTGATCTCCAAAAAATAACCAATTTTTTCCTGTTGATTTTGTTAATTCTCTTTCATATAAAAAAGATCTAAACGGAGCTATTCCTGTTCCAGGTCCTATCATAATTATATCTTCATTACGATTAGGTAATTTGAAAAAATTATTTTTATAAATAAAAAAACGTAGTTGATCACCTTTTTTCAGATTAGATAAAAAATTAGAACAATAACCATATTTTATTTTTCCATTTTTTTGAAATTTATTCAATAATACTGTGATATGTATTTCATTTAAATGTTTTTTTGGAGAAGAAGATATTGAATATAACCTAGGTTTTATAGGATCCATTATATTTATTATTTTTTTTAAAGAATAAATATTTTTTTGATCAATAGGATACCTATTAATTAAGTTAAAAATATCCCATTTTATTTCTTTAGAAATAATTATATTTTCATTATTACTTAATAGTAATGAATAATCTTTCAAAAATCTTTCAGATAAATTATATATACTTTTTTCTTTTTTTAAAGACAAAAAAATATCATAATTTTTTTTACAATCCTTTTCCCCAAAAATTTTCAATATTTTACAAACTTCATCATAAGTATTCTCAGGATAAATTCCTACAGAATCTCCTGGAAGATATTCTAAAGAAGATTTTATCTCAATATGATGAATTTTTCTATCAATATTTTTATTAATTATTATATTTTTAGATATGATTCCTATTGTTATTTTATTTTTTCTTAGAAAGAATTCTAATATATTTTTCAACCATTGTTTTGAATCTTCTATATACGAAACATCACATTTACATAATTTTAATATTCTAATACCTCCTATAATTTCTAATTGTTTATCTATATTTTCTCCAGCTTTACAAAAATTTTTATATGTTTTATCACCTAATGCTACAACACTATATTTCAAATTATTTAGATAAATATTTGTATGAATAAATTTAAAAAATTTTTTTCCTGAATTAGGGGGATCTCCATCGCCATGTGTACTAATGATGATCAGTAAATAATCTTCTTTATATAAGTTAGATAAACAATAATCATTTAAATCAAATAATTTTATGTTTAATTTTTTTTGTTTTATTTTGTTATAAATAGTAAAAGCTAAATCTTCTGCATTTCCAGTTTCACTACTATAAACTATAGTAATTTTTTCTTTATTAAGGTTATTATTATCATTATTTTTTTTTCTATTGAAATCATATAAATATCCAGATATAAAACCCGACATCCATATAATTTCTTTTTTAGATGAATTTTTAATTAAATCAATAAATATTTTATTATTGGATTTTTGTAACATTATTTATAAATTTTATTTTTAAAATAAATCATTAACTGATAAATATCTTTCTCCATTATCATAATTTATTGTTAAAATAACTGAATTTTTAGAAAACTTATTAAGATTATCATTTATTGCTGATAAAGATGCACCAGTAGATATTCCTACTAATAGTCCTTCTTTTTTAGCTATTCTCCTAACAAAATCATAAGATTTTTCCTTGGAAACTAAAAAAGTTCCATCCAATATTTTTTTATTTAAAACAGGTGGAATAAAACCAGCACCTATTCCTTGTATAGAATGTGTATTAGGTAATCCTCCAAATATAACTGCAGATTCTATAGGTTCTACAGAAAAAATTTTTATTTTTGGAAACTTATTTTTTAAAATTTCTCCTATTCCGGTAATATGTCCACCCGTTCCAACTCCAGTAATGAAATAATCTATTCCATTAGGAAATGATTCTAAAATCTCCTTTCCGGTAGTTTTTTTATGAATCATAATATTAGACTCATTTTGAAATTGTTTAGGCATCCAAGAATAAGGAATTGTATTGACTAATTCTTCAGCTTTTTCTATAGCCCCTTTCATACCTTTTTCTCCTGATGTAAGAACAAATTTTGCACCAAAAATAGAAAACAACTTTCTTCTTTCAATACTCATAGAATCCGGCATTACTAAAATTATCCGATATCCTTTAACAGTAGCTACCATTGCTAATCCCACACCCGTATTTCCAGATGTAGGTTCTACAATAATATACCCTTTTTTTAGGATACCCTTATCTTCTGCATCCTCTATCATAGATAAAGCAATTCTATCTTTAATACTTCCTCCAGGATTATTTCTTTCTAATTTCATCCAAACCTTATGATTTGGAAATAACCTACTTAAAAGTATATGAGGAGTTTTTCCTATAATTTCTAAAATACTTCTTACTTTCATTATATTGTAAAATCAATGGATTTTTTCAAATAATTACTATTTTTCATCATGATTTCATTTTTTTGATAAACAATAGAATACGGTGGGATGCTTTTGGTTACCCATACATTTCCCCCTAATATACTATGATGCCCTATTGTTGTATCCCCCCCTAAAACAGTAGCACCAGAATAAATAGTTACTTTATCTTCTATAGTAGGATGACGTTTCATATTCGATAATTTTTTATCAACATAAATTGCTCCAAGAGTAACACCTTGATATATTTTTACTTCATTTCCTATTTTAGTACTAGAACCTATTACGACTCCAGTTCCATGATCAATTGAAAAATCACAACCTATTTCTGCTCCAGCATGAATATCTACCCCAGTTTTACTATGAGCATATTCAGTAATTATTCTAGGAATAATTGGAATTTTTTGATTCCAAAATTGATGAGCTATTCTATATGAAGCAATAGCAAAAAAACCTGGATAAGTTAAAAATATTTCTTCAATAGATGTTGCAGCGGGATCCGTTTTTAATATTGCATCAGCATCTCTCAACAATAAATAATAAATATCTGGAACTTTTTCAAAAAATTTTTCTGAATAATTTTTGGATTCTATGCTAGATAAATTTAATTCAATGAAAATTGAATATAAAATTTTATGCAATTTTTTATATTTTTCCTCAAAAATTCTATTATTTTTCAATAATGAAAAATCAGGAGTAAATAAAATATGAAACAATCTTTCTAAAAAGAAATTAAACTTTTTTTTATTAGGAAAAAATTTTTTTTGTCTATTTTTTTCTTCAAAAAGATTTTTTAAAAAATCTGAATTAATCATATGATGTTAAAATTCCATACTTCATAAAAATAATAATAATAAATAATTCAATTTATAAGAATATAAAAATCAAAAAATAAAAAATATAATTTATAATATTGTAAAATATATTATATTTTTAATATTTAAATGAAAAAAATTAAAATAAAAAATCCAATTGTAGAAATAGATGGTGATGAAATGGCAAGAATAATATGGAAATATATAAAAGAATATTTTATTTTTCCATACCTTGATTTAAAAATAATTTATTTTGATTTAGGAATAAAAAATAGAGACTATACTAATGATCAAATAACAATAGATGCTGCTAATGCTATAAAAAAATATAATGTAGGAATAAAATGCGCCACAATAACCCCTGATAAAAATCGAATGAAAGAGTTTGATTTAAAAAAAATGTGGAAATCCCCAAATGGAACTATCCGTAATATATTAAATGGAACAGTATTTAGAGAACCAATAATAACAAAAAATATTCCTAGAATTATTCCAAATTGGAAATACCCGATATCTATTGCTAGACATGCTTATGCCGATCAATATAATGCTGTAGATCTAAATATAGAAGAAAAAGGAAATTTATATATTACATTTATTCCTTCTGAAAAAAAGAAGAAAGATAATCTTAAAAAGATTAAAATTCATACCTTTCTAGGTACTGGAATAGCTATGGGCATGTATAATACGGATCATTCTATTTACGGATTTGCCCGTTCTTGTTTCAATTACTCTATTTATAAAAAATGTGATCTTTTCCTTTCTACAAAGAATACTATCTTAAAAAGATATGATGGAAAATATACTGATATTTTTAAAAAAATATACGAATCTGAATTTAAATCGAAATTTGATAAACTTCATATAAAATATGAACACCGTTTAATAGACGATATGATAGCTAAAGTGATTAAGTCAAATGGAGGTTTTATATGGGCTTGTAAAAATTACGATGGTGATGTACAATCTGATCTAATAGCTCAAGGATTTGGATCGTTAGGTATGATGACATCTATTTTACTTACTCCAGATGGAAAAACATTAGAAGCTGAAGCGGCTCATGGAACTATTACTAGACATTATAGACTTTATAAAAAAGGGATTACTACCTCTACTAATCCAATAGCATTATTATTTTCATGGACAATGGGGCTTAAACATAGAGCTTATTTAGATTCTAATGATAGTTTAATGATTTTTTCTAAAAAAATAGAACAAAAATGCATAGAATTTGTAGAAAAAGGTAATTTAACAAAAGACTTATATTTATTAATAGATAAAAAAAAAGAAAATAACAATCTAAAATGTTTAGATACTAAATCTTTTCTTAAAAATTTAAGCATTTATTTCAATAAATAAACATAATAATTTTTATCATTCAAATTTATAAATTTGAATGATGAATAATTTTTTCCAAAATTAATTTTTTATTATATTTTCCTATAAAATTTTCATCAAAATTTGAAATGAAATAAATTTTTTTTGGCTTAAAAAATTTATTTTTTCCTTGAAATAAATAATTTGGAATTTTTATTGAAAAAAATTTTCCTTCAATAACTAATATTATTTTTTCCCCTAATATTTTATCAGGAATTGATGATATAAAAAATCTCCTATAAAAAGGAATTAAAAAATTAATTTTTCTTTCTATCAATTCTGGAATAACTTTTATTCCTCCAGTATTAATTATATTATCATATCTTCCAATCCATTCAAATGTATTTTTCGATTGTAAAGAAACAATATCATTTGTTTGTATAGGAGAATGATTGGTATATTGAAAATATATATTTAAACAATTTCTATTATCTGTAGTAATAGATATATCATCTAATAATCTATAATAATTACTTTGATTATCTCCATTAATCTTTTTTAATGCTATATGACCATAAGTTTCTGTCATTCCATATGTTAAATAACAATCAGTCGAAATTTTTTGCAATTTATTTTTAATATATTTAGATATTTTACTGCCTCCTATTAAAAGAATTTTTATTTTATTTAAATTTTCTATACTAGAAATAACTTGCATAGGGACCATTGAGGAAATATCGAAATTACACCCATAAATATTTTTTAATGGATTAGATGATGAAGGAATACATAAAATTTTCCATTTAAAAATTATAGCGCGAATTAAAAACATTTTTGTCGCTATGAAATCGGGAGATAAACATAATAATCCTTTAACATTTTTTTTATGATGTAATCCTAAAAAAATGACAGTTTTTATAGCTCTTTTATATAAATATTTTTTTTTTAAAAAAATTTTTTTAGGTGGTCCAGTGCTCCCAGATGTAAATACTTTTATTACATCAATATCACTATACCATTCACATAAAAAATCATTGATAGATTTATAATATTCTGATTTAGAATAATTAATTTTTTTTTCATAAGAAAAATCTATCCACATTTATTTTATAAATAATTATAGGGATAAGGATAAAATTCATTTTTTTGATATTCAAAATTAATAAATTTATTCATCCAAATAGATCCTTTTTTAATTTTTAATTTTAATTTAGGTGAAATTTCATTTTTATAAATGTTTCCGGTATATAAACCATGAAAATAAGAATTATTTTCTTTGTATTTTTGACTCATAACAAAAGTCCATTGAGAAATAGCATTAATCCCAATATTACTATCTAATGAAGAACTAACACACCATTTAATTTTTCTTTTATTAGCTTCTAAAATCCATTCCTCAGATTCAAAAAACCCCCCATTAACACTAGGTCTTATAATTAAAAAATCTGGTTTAATAAAATTTAATAACTCTTTTTTTTTATATAATTTATTGATCCCTATCAATTCTTCATCTAAAGCTATAGGTAAAATAGAATTTCTGCAGATTAAGGCCATATCCCCCCAATTACCTGGAGCTATTGGTTGTTCTATATAATAAATTGACTTAAAGTTATTTAATTCTCTATTTATAAAATATAATGTATCATTAACATTATTAAAACAACTATTAGCATCTAACTTTATTTGTATAAAGGGATATTTTTTTTCCAATTCTGTTAAAAAACAACATAAATTATCTAATAATTTTTTTTCTATTTTTATTTTAAATGATCTAAACCCAAAAATCATTTTTTTTTCTATAATTTTTAATAATTCTTTTTGACTTCTTTTTTTATAAAAATCTAACCATATTAAATTATTTAATGGAATTCCTCTTAACCCTTTTGTAAAAGGAGATGCATATAATATTGGAAATTTACTTTTTAGAGAGAAAATAGCCTGTTCTAAAGCAAATAGAATAGAAGGATTAGGTGAAGGAAATTTTCTATAATGACGTAATTTCAAATCATGAGGATAATTTAATTTTAATATATTATTAATTTCATATTCAATATTATTGTAGTTTTTCATGAATTTATCTTTCAACAATAATGGATTACATTCTCCTATTCCTATTTTATTATTTTCTCTTAATAAAATTATCCATATAGTATTTTTTACAAATAATTTGTTAGAATTATAGATGCCTTCTCTAAAAAAAAGATTTTTCCTTACAAAAAAAAAATCTAACCCCCAAAAATTTTTTTTTATAAAAATATTCATTATAATAATTATTTTAAATAATTAAACTTTCACCTTTTTTTAATAAAATTAATTGTTTTTCTTCATTAAGAAATTTTTTTACTGATTTTTTTTTATCAATTTTAATGTTATCAAAAGTATTATAATGTACCCCCAAAATTCTATTACATTTTAACAAATTTGAAGCAATAATTGCATCATCTACATCCATAGTGTATACCCCACCTATAGGTAATACTGATAAATTTAATTTTCCTAAAACTGGAATAAATGACATTTCATGTGTAATGGATGTATCTCCTGATAAATAAATATTTCCTTCATTAGTATGTAATAAAAAACCTCCAGGATTTCCACCATAAGTTCCGTCAATAAAAGAACTTGAATGTAATGCCAAAACATATTTTAATTTTCCAAATGAAAATTGAATAAATGATCCATAATTAATTGGATAAGTTCTTATTCCTTTTTTGCTAAAGAAATTAGATATTTCGTAATTAGAAATAACTAAAACATTTGGATTTTTTTGATAAAAATATTCAACATCAGATACATGATCGTAATGAGCATGAGTTAATAATATATAATCTATCTTTTTATTAAGAAACTTTTTTAATAAAAAAAAAGCATTAGAATCATTTTTATCTAAGAATGGATCTATTAATAATGTTTTATTAGATATTTCTAATAAATAACAACTGTGATTAATAAAAATTAAATTCATATTTTTATAATTTAAATTTTAATATAAATCAATATCCTATTATCAATCCATTAAAAAAAATAATCAGAACTAATTTTTTTAATTCTTTTGTTAAATACAATTTTTCTTTTGATACAAAAATTTTAGCAATATGTTTAAATAATAAAAAATATATTATACTTAATAAAAACCATTGATATACACTTTTATTGTTTATTAAAAATAATACAAAACTTAACAAAATAGATATTAATATTATACCTAAATGGTATATTTTTATATATCTAGGACCTAACCAAGTAGCCATTGTACGTTTTCCACTTGCTAAATCATTTTCTATGTCTCTCATATTATTAATATTTAATACAGAAACATTTAAAAATCCTATAGATAAAGATATTAAAACAATATCAATTGTTTTTGGAAAAAAAAATGTAAATAAAAAAAAACTTCCTAAGACTGATATAATTCCAAAAAAAATTAATACTGATAAATCTCCACATCCCACTAACCAACCATACGATGGCCCTATGGAATAGCAAATTGATGCAAGAATACATAAAATTAATCCTATAAAAAAAATTAAGAAAAAAAGAATATTAAAAAAAAAAACGGTTTTATATATAAGTAAAAATCCTAATGAAAAAGATAAAATAGATAATAAATATATAGCTTTTTTTACTTGTTTTTTTAATAGAAAACCATTAAAAATCATTTTTTTTTGAAAATTATTATTGCCATGATCTAATCCTTTTTCATAATCTCCATAATCATTAGCAATATTCGATAATAATTGTAATGATATAGATGTAAGTATACACAACAAATATGTAATTATATTATTATTATTTGTCTTAATAAATCTAGCATGTAAATAACTTGCAGTTATTCCAGATAAAGCCAATGGTAAAGTATGAATACGAAATGCATAAATCCAATATTTTAATTTCATAAAAATTTTTTAAATTTTTTAAAATTAGGTTTTCTCTTTTCTAAAAATGCAATTTTTCCTTCTTGCGACTCCTCCATTAAATAAAACATTAAGGTAGCATCTCCAGCTAATTGCATTAATCCATGTTGTCCATCTAGTTCTGCATTTAAACAACGTTTTATTAATCTTATTGCCATAGGACTTCTTTCTTGAATAAGATTACACCATTTAATGGTTTCTTTTTCTAATTTATTCTGGCATACTACCTTATTAATTAACCCCATTTTTAATGCTTCATTTGCAGTATATTTCTTACATAAGAACCACATTTCTCTTGTTTTTTTTTGACCAATATGACGTGCTAAATATGAACTTCCAAATCCTCCATCAAAAGATCCAACTTTTGGACCCACTTGACTAAAAATTGCATTTTTAGAAGCTATTGTTAAATCACAAACAACATGTAATACATGTCCTCCACCTATAGAAAATCCATTTACCATAGCTATTACTGGTTTAGATGACTCACGAATTTTTTTATAAAAATTTAAAATATTTAATCTTGGAATTCCGTCTTTTCCTAAATATCCTCCTAATCCTCTTGTATTTTGATCACCACCGGAGCAAAAATATTTTTTACCAGTTCCAGTTATAATTATAACATCTATATCTATCCTATTTTCACATATATTTATAGCATCTATCATTTCATTTACTGTTTGTACTCGAAATGCATTACAAACTTTTTCTCTATTAATTTCTATTTTGGAAATTCCATTCCAATAATAAAATAAAATATCTTTATATTTTTTTACTATTTTCCAATTTATTTCAGAATTCATAAACACTAAAATATAATATTGCCAATTAACAACTGATATATAACAATAATATAATTGATTAGATAATTTTTTAAAGAATTAAATATATATATCCAAATATATATCCAATTAATGCTATCCAACTTATTTTTTTTAGATACCAAATGAAATCAATTTTTTCCATACCCATAGCCGTAACTCCAGAAGCTGATCCAATAATAAATAAACTCCCACCAGTACCAGATACATAAGCCATAAAATGCCATAAATCATTATCAATTTTAAAAGAAGAAAACATTGCTATAGTAGCTGCTACTAAAGGAACATTATCTATAATAGATGAAATAAATCCAAATAATAACGCGGTTATCTTCCAAGTAGGAAAAGAATATTTTATCCAATTTGAAAATTTATATAAAATCCCTAAAGATTCTAAAGAAGAAATTGATAATAAAATTCCAAAAAAAAATAATATACTAGAAAAATCTATTTTTTTTAAAATATCATCAATACAATTTTTAAATTTTTTCTTATAAATAATAGTGCAAATTAAAAGAAGTATACCAAAAGATAACATTATCCCCATATATGGAGGAATTCCTATTATATTTTTATATATTGGAACCAATAACATTAAAATTAATCCTAATTTTAACATAAAAAATCCTATTTTAATATTCTCTTTTGATAGGTTATTATTTTTCACATAATGTATATTTCCACGAAAAATAGGAATGTAACTACCTATAAATGTTGATATTGCCATACATATAATAGATGGAATAAATAGTTTTTTTATGAGCAAAAAAGTGGTTACTTTTTTTGAAATCCATAACATTGTGGTAGTAATATCACCAATAGGAGACCAAACACCTCCCGCATTTGCGGCTATAATTATAATTCCTAAATAATATAAACGTTCTTTATAATTTGGAATTATTTTTCTTAAAAGAGAAATTAATACTATAGTAGTTGTTAGATTATCTATTATTGCAGATAAAAAAAAAGATATAATACTTAATTTCCATAATAATTTTCGTTTACTTTTGGTATATAAAAGTTCTTTAAGAGCTTCAAAAGCAAAAAAATTTTCTATAACTAAAATAATAGCCATAGCTCCAATAATAAAAAATATAATTTCAGATGCCTTTCCTAAATGAATTAATAATAAATCATATGATTTTTTTTTAATTAATAAATTATTGACTAATTCATAAACAGGAATATTAAAATATATTATTAACGACCAAGTTATAATAGCCATTAAAATAGATGGAATTATTTTATTCAAGAAAATAATATTTCCAAATGCAATAAGTAAATATCCAATAATAAAAATTAGGATTACCATTAATTTATTTTCAATAAAAAATTTATGTTAAAAATCCCATTTTGAATAACATGAATTTTTTCCAATTTCTTCTTCGATACGTAATAACTCATTATATTTAGAAGTTCTTTCAGAACGACAAATAGATCCAGTTTTTATTTGTTGTATATTAAATGCAACCGATAAATTTGATATGAAAGAATCTTCTGTATCACCAGAACGATGAGATATAATATTTTGATATTTACTTTTTTTAGCGAAATTAATTGTTTCAATAGTCTCTGTTAATGTTCCAACTTGATTGAGTTTTATTAAAATAGAATTAGCAATATTTCTTTCTACTCCATTTTTTAATTTATCTATTTGAGTTACAAATAAATCATCACCTACCAATTGAATTTGATCACCTATTTCATTTGTTAATATTTTCCAACCTTTATAATCATTTTCTGCCATTCCATCTTCAATAGATATAATTGGATATTTATTAATCAAAAAAGATAAATATTCAGCATGTTCTTCCCTTGACTTTATATAGGATGTTTCAGTTTTTTTTTCAAAAATAGAATAATCGTACTTTCCATTAACGTAGAATTCACTAGCTGCACAATCTATGGCAATAGATACATCATCATATGGTTCATAGCCAGATAAATGAATAGATTCTAATATCTGATCTAAAACCTCTTCTGCACCATTAAAATTTGGAGTGAATCCTCCTTCATCTCCTAAACTAGTTGAAATTTTTTTTTTATTTAATAAATTCTTTAATTGATAAAAAATATTATGACTAATTTTTAGAGAATCTAAGAAATTATTACATTTAATAGGAACAATCATAAATTCTTGAAAAGCTATAGAAGCATTGGAATGTTTTCCTCCATTAATAATATTTACTAATGGAATAGGCAAAAAATTAGTAAAAATTCCTCCAATATATTTATAAATAGGTAATCCTATCTCTATAGATGCTGCTTTTGCTGTTGCAATAGATACCGCTAAAATAGAATTCCCTCCTAATACTCTTTTATTATTAGTTCCATCTAAATTAATCATCAGCTTATCTATTTCAATCTGATCAAAAATTGATTTTCCAATTAATTCAGGAGCGATCATATTTGTAACGTTATAAATAGCTTTTAATACACCATTTCCAGAAAATATATTTTTATCATTATCACGTAATTCAAATACTTCATTAGCTCCTTTAGATGCTCCTGATGGTATAGATGCTCTTCCAATAATATTATTTGTTGTGATTAAATCTACTTCTAATGTAGGATTTCCTCTAGAATCTAATATTTGCCTAGCTTTAATATTTTTAATTCTACTCATTATTAATCTTTTTTTTCTTACTTCTTCTTGTTTTTTTAGATTTTATATTTTTTTTAGAATCATAAAAATTTTCATTAAAATCTACTAATTCTATGAAAGAAATTATTGATTTATCCCCCAAACGATATCCAACTTTCAATATTCTAGTATATCCTCCTGGACGTTCTCTGACTTTTTTAAAAGTATCCTTAAATAACTCTAAAACTGCTTTTTTATCTCTTAAATAAGAAAAAATAATTCTTCTAGAATGATTAGAATCTATTTTAGATTTAGTAATAATAGGTTCAATAAACTTTCTTAAAACTTTAGAAATAGTTAAAGTAGTAAATACTCTTTTTTTTTTAATTAAAGAAGAAGCTAAATTAGAAAGTAAAGATTTCCTATGTCCATATTTCCTACCTATAGACTTATTTTTATTTCTATGATTCATAATATAATACTACTTTGATTTAGTTATTTGTCTCCGTTTTTATTATAATTCAATTTATATTCTAAAGTTTTCATTCCAAAATATAATTCTTTTTCCTTCATTTTTTTTTCTAATTCAAATAACGATTTTTTACCAAAATTTCTCATTTTTAATAAACTATTTTTATTACAATTTACTAATTCTTCTACAGTATTTATCGAAGCCAATCTTAAACAATTTTTTGTACGAACAGATAAATCCATATCACTTAATCGTGACTTCAATAAAGTCCTCATTTTCAAATATTCTTCGTTATATTTTCTTTTATTTTTACCGACTATATCTTTTTCTTTTTTATCAATTTTTTCATTTGAAAAAATTGATAAATATTTAATTAATATTCCTGAAGCCTCCATTAATGCTTGTTTAGGAGATATAGAACCATCAGTCTTTATTTCTAAAGATAATTTTTCAAAATCAGTTTTTTGTCCTACTCTACAATTTTCTACTTTATATTTAACATTTTTAATAGGAGTATAAATAGAATCTATAGGAATTAAACCAATTACTGAATCAAAATTTTTTTTATTTTCTTCTGCTGGGACGTATCCTCTACCAACTTCAATAGTGAAACTCATCTTTAAAATGACTGAATCTTCTTTATTACAAATAATTAAATCATCATTTAAAATAATAAATCCAGAAATAAATTTATTTAAAATTTTACCTGTTATAATTTCTCCTTGATCAATAAAAATATTTACTATTTCTTTTTCGACTCCTGAAACAATCTGTTTAAAACGAATTTTTTTTAAATTTAGAATTATTTCAGTTACATCTTCAGCTACTCCTTCTATAGTAGAAAATTCATATTTTACTCCAGAAATTTTTAAAGAAGTAATAGCGTATCCTTTCAAAGATCCTAATAATATTCTTCTCAATGAATTACCTAAAGTAATTCCGTAACCTGGTTCTAATGGTTTTAGATGAAAAATACTACTATTATCTGAATTTTCAGAAACTAAAATTTTATCAGGTTTAACAAAGTCTAAAATTGCCATTTTTATACTTTATTTTGAATATAATTCTACTATTAGTTGTTCTTTGATATTTTCTGGAATTTGATTTCTACTTGGTAAAAAGACCAATGTTCCAATCATATTTTTTTCATCAAAAGATAACCATTCTACCAAAATATTTTTATTTTGATTAATAGAATCAACTATAACAGGATGTTTTTTTGAACCTTTTTTTATTCCAATTTTATCGCCTTTTTTTAATCTAAAAGATGGAATATTCACCACTTTTTCATTAACAGTAATATGTTTATGACTGACTATTTGACGAGCAGAGCATCTAGATGGTGAAAATCTCAACCTAAATACTACGTTATCTAAACGACTTTCACAAAATTGTAAAAGTAATTCTCCAGTAATCCCCTTTTTCTTTGAAGCTTCTAAGTATAATCTTTCAAACTGACGTTCTAAAATACCATAAGTGTATTTAGCTTTTTGTTTTTCTAATAATTGAATTAAATATTCTGAACGTTTTCCTTTCCTTCTAAAAGGACTACTATGTTCACTTGTTATATATTTTCGTCTATTAAAATATTTATCTTCTCCAAAAATAGATTCTCCTAATCTTCTAGAAATTTTAGTCTTAGGTCCAATATATCTTGCCATAATAAAAATTTTTTTATACTCTTCTTCTTTTAGGTGGTCTACATCCATTATGAGGTAATGGTGTAATATCTTTAATCATAGTTACTGCAATTCCAGCATTACTTAATGCTCTTATCGCAGCATCTCTACCAGCTCCAGGTCCTTTTACTTTTACTTCCACTTTTTTTAATCCAGCATTTAATCCTTTTTTTGCTACATTTTCTGCAGTTTTTTGTGCGGCATAAGGTGTATTTTTTTTAGATCCTTTAAAATTCATTTTACCAGCAGAACCCCAAGCTATAACATCACCATTTTTATTTGTTAAAGTAATAATGATATTATTAAAACTAGACTGTATATGAGCTATCCCTACTGAGTCTACTACAATTGAATTTTTTTTCTTTTTTTTTTCTCTATTACTTCCAATAGATAATTTTCCCATATATTTCTATTTTATATTTATTTGATAACTTTTCTTTTATTTGCTACAGTCTTTTTTTTACCTTTTCTTGTTCTACAATTATTTTTAGTTTTTTGCCCTCTTAAAGGTAGACCTTTCCTATGCCTAATTCCTACATAACAACCAATATCTATAAGTTGTTTAATATTAAACTGAATTTCAGATCTCAATTCACCTTCAATTTTTATATTATTTGAAATATATTGACGTATTTTGCTAGTTTCTTCATCAGTCCAATCTTTTACCTTTTTATTCACATCTATTTTGACATAATTTAATATCTCTTTTGATATATTTTTTCCAATACCATAAAGGTAAGTAAGACCAATTATTCCTCTTTTATTTAAAGGAATTTCTACACCTGAAATCCTAACTGCCATAAAAATTCTTAATTATTAAAAATTATCCCTGTTTTTGTTTGAATTTAGGATTTTTTTTATTAATAATTCTTAAACAACCTTTCCTGCTAACAATTATGCAATTATTAGTTCTTTTTTTTAGAGATGCTTTTATTTTCATACATAAAATATTTTTACAATAATATCAATTAATATCTATAAGTTATTCTCCCTCTCTCTAAATCATAAGATGACATTTCTAATCTTACTTTATCTCCAGGTAAAATTTTTATATAATGCATTCTCATCTTACCAGAGATATGAGCTTTTATTATACAACCATTTTCTAATTTCACTCTAAACATAGCATTTGGAGATGAATCTATAATAGTTCCATCTATCTCTATATGTTTTTGCTTTGTCATTAATAACGTATTTTTAATAATTAATTGATATATTAATAATACACTTAAAAAGTGCAATTAATATACATAAAAAATTACAATTTATTATAATAATTAAAATTACTATTATTCATCATTATTTCATCATAATGATGATTTAATAAATAAATATTAATTTGTTGATACATATCTAATATCACCCCGACTACTATTAATAGTGATGTACCACCATAAAATAAAGAAAAATTATGAGTTACTCCCATTTTAAAAACCATAGATGGTAATATAGCTATAATAGCTAATAAAATAGAACCAGGTAAAGTAATATATGATAATACATGATCTATATATTTAACAGTATCTATTCCAGGTTTTATCCTAGGTATATATCCACCATTTCTTTTTAAATCATTAGCTATTTGATTTACTGGAATTGTAATTGCTGTATAAAAAAAAGTAAAAATTATTACCAATATAGTTATAGTTAAATTATACCATAACCCATAAATATCTTGAAATATACGAAAAATTTTTTTTATATTTTCATTTTCTAGATAATCGTAAAAAGTCATAGGTAATAACATAATAGCTTGAGAAAATATTAATGGCATCACTCCTACCGCAATAATTTTTAATGGAATAAATTGATATTTTTTATTTATAAGATAATGATTATGATTATTGCTATTACTATCTAATGATTTATAATAATGAGATACATATTGAACAGGAATTTTTCTAACTGCTTTTATAATTATTATAGATAATAAAATAACTAATAACCATAAAAAAAATTCTAAAAATAATATTATCCAACCTCTACTACCTAAATTTAATTTAAAAATTATTTCTTTAGTAATAGCGTTTGGAAAACGTGATATAATTCCAGAAACTATAATTAAAGATACCCCATTACCTATTCCTTTATCAGTAATTTGATCACCTAACCATATAGTAAATATAGTTCCTGAAGTTAAAATAATTATTCCTAATATAAAAAATATAAATTGACCATAAACAGAATTTATATTTATTAAATAAATAGAATGATAAAAAGAAGAAAAAGGAATTAATCCCCTAGTTAATGAAATTAGATAAATAGGAGATTGTATTAAACAAACAATTAAAGTCAACCATCTTGTAATAAAAGAAATTTTTCTTTTTCCAACCTCTCCTTCTTTTTGAATTCTATATAATCTTGGAAAAATTATGCACATTAATTGCATCATTATAGAAGAGGATATATATGGCATAATTCCTAAGGCTAAAATTGATGCACGATTAAAAGCACCTCCAGTGAAAGAAGATAAAATCTGCATCAATCCTTTTGACCTAAAAAAATAAAATTTTTCTAACAAATTATTAATTTCTAAAGGATTAATACCAGGAATAGGAACATATGAACCAAAACGATATGCTAATAATAATATTAATGTTGTTATTATTTTGATTCTTAGTTCTTTAATATACCAAATATTACAAATTTTTTTAAAAAAATTCTTCACTAATTTTATAATTATTTATTCTTAATTTTTTTATTTAAAAATTAGAAAATAAACATTAGGATAAATGTATTTCACCACCTGAATCTTTAATTTTTTTTAAAGCACTTTTAGTACATTTTTTAACAAAAAAAATTATTGATCTATTTAGATTTCCTCTTCCTAAAATTTTAATAGACATATTTTTTTTTATCAATCTTTTTTTGATTAAAGTTTCTTTACAAACGATTTCTCTTTCTTTAAAATATCCTTTATCAATGAATTTTTGTATAAAATCTAAATTAATCTCAATAAATTTTTTTCTAAAAGATCTTTTGAATCCAAATTTTGGAATTCTTCTATGTAAAGGCATTTGTCCACCTTCAAATCCTATTTTTTTAGAAAATCCTGATCTTGATTTATCTCCTTTATTTCCTCTTCCACATGTTCCTCCTTTTCCGGAACCTTGACCTCTTCCTAATCTAATTTTTTTTCTTGAATTAAAATCCATTATGTACATTTTTGATACTAATTCCTCTTTCTTTAGCTACAAAATTTGAATCTCTTATTTTACTAAGTGCTTTAATAGTAGCTTTAATAATATTATGGTGATTGGACGATCCTTTAGATTTTGATAAAACATTTCTTAATCCTGATGCTTTTAAAACTGATCTTAAAGTTCCACCTGCTATAATTCCAGTTCCATCTGAAGCAGGAATTATAAGAACTTTAGCTCCACCATATTTAGCTTCTTGTTTATGTGGAACTGTTCCATTTAAAATACAAATTTTTCGTATACTTCTTTTAGCTTGTTCTCCGGCTTTTCTAATTGCATCTGGAGCATCTTTTGATTTACCAAATCCATATCCTACATATCCACTTTCATTTCCTTTAATCACTACAGCACTAAAACTAAAATATCTTCTACCTTTAGTTACTTTACATACTCTTGTTACCCCAATTAATTTTTCTTTTAATTCTAAACCTAAATATTTTGTTTTCTTTTCTCTATTTTTATTTATAAAAAAATTTTTTTGTGCTATCATGATATTTAAATTTTTATTCCGGTATGTCTAATGCCATCAACTAACGATTTTACTCTACCATGATATAAATATTTACCTTTATCGAAAACTAATTTATCTAAATTTAATTTTTTAGCTTTAAATCCTAATAATTTCCCCACTTCATAAGATTGTTTTACTTTATTATTTTTTTTTACTTCTTTTTCAAGAGAAGAAGAAGAAATTAAAGTTTTACTAGAAATATCATCTATTATTTGAGCATAAATTTGTTTATTACTTCTAAAAACTGATATTCTAAGTCTATTTTTTTTACCTAAAATTTTTTTTCTAAATTTTTTTTTCATCTATTTTTATAAAAATTAGATATAAAGTTAAAAAACTTAAGCTGATTTTCCAGCTTTTCTTCTAATTTCTTCTCCTAAATATCTAATTCCTTTTCCTTTATACGGTTCAGGAACTCTAAATGATCTTATTTTAGCTGAAAAAATACCTAATAATTGTTTATTATAAGATTTTAAAATTAAAATAGTATTTTTACCTTTTTTTGATTTTATATTTAATTCTATTTCTTGAGGGACTTGAATCATTATATCGTGAGAGAAACCCAAATTCATATTTAAAATTCTATTTGATAAAAAATATTCTGCTCTATACCCCACTCCAACTAATTCTAATTCTTTTATAAATCCTAAAGTAACTCCAATAATCATATTATTTATCAAAACACGATATAAACCATGTATAGATTTGGATATTTTATCATTATTTTTTCTAGATATATATAAATAATTATCTTTTATTATTAAATTTAATTTTTCATCAATTTCTTCTTTTATAACTCCTAATTTTCCTTTTATTACAATAATATTATTATTTTTTTCTAAATTAATTTCATCAGGAATTAATATAGGTTTATTACCTATTCTTGACATGATTATTATTAATTAACAAAATAAACATTTTCAATAAACATAACATAATATTTCTCCTCCTATTTTATTTTTTTTTGCACTTTTATCTGACATTATTCCATGAGAAGTAGAAACAATAGCAATTCCTAATCCATTTAAAACCCTAGGTAATTTTTTATATTTACAATATATTCTTAATCCTGGTTTGCTAATTCTAATTAAATTTTTAATAACTGGTTTATTTTTATAATATTTTAATGCTAGTTTAATTAGATTTTTTTCTTTTTCTATTTTATATCCTAATATATAACCGTTTTTCAATAAGACTATGGAAATATTTTCTTTAATTTTAGATAATTCTGTTACCAAAATTTTATGTCCAACATTAGAGGCATTTCTAATCATAGTTAAAAAATTAGCAATTGAATCCATTTATTATTTTTAATTTATTTTTTTATAATATATATAAATTATATAAATAATCTAATAATATTATTAAATCTACCAACTAGCTTTTTTTATCCCTGGAATTAATCCTTGAGATACTAAACTTCTAAAAACTATCCTAGATACTCCAAACTTTCTAATATATCCTCTACATCTTCCAGATATAGTACATCTATTTCTTAAACGTACTGGAGATGCATTTCTAGGCAATCTTTGTAATAATTCATAATTTTTACTTTTTTTTAAAAATTTTCTTTTTTCATAAAATTTTAATACCATTTTTTCTCTCTTTTTTTGTCTTGCTTTTACAGATTCTTTAGCCATATATTAATTTTTTTTTTTAAATGGAATTCCTAATAAAGATAAAAGACCTTTAGATTCCAAATATTTTGTTGTAGAAATTACAAATGTAATATTCATTCCCATATTTTTTCTAATTTCATCTATATTTATTTCTGGAAAAATTATTTGTTCTTTAATTCCAATATTATAATTTCCACAATTATCAAATCCACTATTGGATAATCCATTAAAATCTCTTACTCTAGGTAAATAAACTACAATAAGTCTTTCCAGGAATTCATACATTTTATCTCTTCTTAATGTTACTTTTACACCTATAGGGGTCCCTTTTCTTAATTTAAATCCAGATTCGTCATGTTTAGAATAACAAATAATTGCTTTTTGTCCACTTATATTTGTTAATTCTTTTAAAGAAGAGTCTAATATTTTTTTATCATTTAAATAAGTACTACCTATTCCCTGATGAATTACAATTTTTAATAATTTAGGAACTTCCATAATAGAATTATACCCAAATTTTTTCATTAATTTTTTAGTTACATTTTTTTTATAAAAATTATATAATTGAGGGGTGTAATCAGAAAAATTATTTAGATTCATTTTTATTAATCTTTTTTAGATTAGATAAATGTATATAATATCTATTTTTTGATTCTTTATTAAAACTTTTTTTCAAATTATTATTAAAATTCTTTTTCAAATTTTTATTAAAATAATTTTTCAAATTATTATTAAAATTTTTTTTCAAATTTTTATTAAGATAATTTTTTAAATTTTTATCAAAATAGTTTTTCAAATCTTTATCAAGATCATTTTTCAAATCTTTATCAAGATCATTTTTTGAATCTTTATCAAGATCATTTTTCAAATCTTTATCAAGATCATTTTTTGAATCTTTATCAAGATCATTTTTTGAATCTTTATCAAGATCATTTTTTGAATCTTTATCAAGATCATTTTTCAAATCTTTATCAAGATCATTTTTTGAATCTTTATCAAGATCATTTTTTGAATCTTTATCAAGATCATTTTTTGAATCTTTATCAGAATTATTTATATTTACATTTGTGATATCATTGTTTATATTGATATCACTGTTTACATTAGTGATATCACTAAACTTAGTGATATCACTATTAATAATATCACTAAAAATAGCTTTATTTTTTTTTGTTAAAATTTTTAATACAATTCCTTTTTTCCCTTTGTGATTTCCAGATAATACAATTACTTTATCCCCTTTTTTTATCTTAAATTTTTTCATATTTTTTATTATATTATAACACCTCTTGTGCTAAAGATATAATTTTCATATATTCTTTTTCTCTTAATTCTCTTGCTACAGGCCCAAATACTCTAGTTCCTGTCATTTCTCCTGAAGAATTAATTAATACACATGCATTATCATCAAAACTTATATAAGATCCATCTATCCTCTTAACTCTTTTTCGTGTTCTTATAACAACTGCTCTAGAAATTTGCCCCTTTTTTACAGCAATATTACTTCCAGAACTAGAATTTTTAATAGTGACAATTATAGAATCACCTAATGTAGCATATCTTTTTTTTGATCCTCCTAATACTCTTATAATTAAAGCCTCTTTTGCCCCAGTATTATCCGAAACTTTACACATTGACTCTTGTTGTAACATATCATTAATATTTTTCTAATATTTTTAATAATCTCCAACATTTTCTTTTACTTAACGGACGGGTTTCCATAATACTTACTTTATCTCCATTTTTAGAAATATTTTTTTCATCATGAACTAAATATTTCTTCTTTTTTAGAATACCTTTTCCATAATATTTATGTTTAACTTTTTTTGTCTCACATACTACTATAGTTTTATTCATTTTATCACTTACAACAATTCCCTTTCTTTGTTTTCTAATTTTTCTCAACCTCATTAGATTTTATTCTTTTATTTAATTCAGTTTTCAATTGAGCAATATATTTTCTAATATTACTAATTTTTGTAGTAATTTTTATTTTTTTTACAGAATGAGCAAATTTAATTTGTTGATATTTTTTTTTATTTTTTTTAATAAAATTTTCTAAATCATTAATAGATAATTTATTTAATCTTTTAAAACTAGATATTTTGAAATTTTTCATAAAATAATATTAATACTTTTTATAAATAAATTTCATTTTAATAGGCAACTTTTGAGCCGCTAATCTTAAAGATTCCCTAGCAATATTAAAATTAACTCCGTCTAATTCAAATAATATTCTACCTGGTTTAACTATTGAAACCCAAAATTCTACTGGACCTTTACCTTTTCCCATACGTACTTCTTGTGGTTTCTTAGTTGCTGGTTTATCTGGAAAAATATTTATCCATAATTTACCTTCTCTTTTCATATATCTAGTAGCTGCTATACGAGCTGCTTCTAATTGTCTAGAAGTAATCCAAGCCTTTTCCATAGCTTTTATTCCATATAAACCTCTTGATAAAAAAAAACCTTTTTTAGAATTACCTTTAATTCTACCTTTTTGCATTTTTTTATATTTTGTCCTTTTTGGTTGTAACATCTAATCTTATTATTTTTTTCTTCTATTATAAGAATAATTTTGCTTATTTTTTTTTCTATGATAATGTGTTTCTAATGATGGAAATAAGTTTTTTTTCCCATAAACTTCTCCTTTCATAATCCAAACTTTTATACCAATACTACCGTAAGCAGTATGAGCAATATCCATATAATAATCTACATTAGCACGAAAAGTTCCTAAAGATATTCTGCCTTCTTTATATGACTCACATCTAGCCATCTCAGATCCATTTAATCTTCCCGATACTTGTATTTTTATCCCTTGAACATTCATTCTTATAGCAGATAAAATAGAAAATTTAATTACTTTTTTATAAGGAACTCTATTTTCTAAATGTCTAGCTAAAGCTTTAGCTACTAAAGTAGCATCTACTTCAGGTTTCTTTACTTCAGAGATATTTATTTGAACCTCTTTTTTCGTAATTTTTTTTAATTCTTTTCTAACAGAATTTACTTCTTCACCTCTTTTTCCTATAACAATTGCTGGTCTCGATGTACGAACTGTTATCGTAATAAATTTTAAAGTTCTTTCTATAAATATTTTAGATATTATCCCTTTTGGAAATCTACCTTCAATATATTTTCTAACTTTAAAATCTTCTTTAATTCTTTCCTTATAATTATTACACCAACTAGATTGCCAGCCTATTACAATACCTAAACGATTAACTATTGGATTTGTCTTTCGTCCCATAAGTTTATTATATAATTAATTTTATTTATTTATTTTGGATACAAATCATTATGTGACTTGATTTCTTTTTTATCCTATGACCTCTTCCTTGAGGAGCAGGTTGGATCCTTTTCAAAACTTTTCCTTGATCCACTCTAATTTCTTTTATATAAATAAATTCATTTTTAGAATCATAATCTATTCCACTTTTTTTAGTCCAATTGGATAATGAAGAAATTATCAATTTTTTAAAAATAATAGCTCCTTTTTTTTTACTATTTGATAGTATATTCAAAGCATTTTTTAATTCTTCATAACGAATTAAATCAGCAACTAATCTTAATTTTCTAGGAGAAATTGAAACTCCTTTTAAAGTGGCTGAAGCCATGATTTTATTTTTTTTAGCATAATTATTACTAATAATCATATAATCATAAATAATTATTATTTACTTGGATTCTTTATCTTATTTTTAGATCCAGAATGCGCCCTAAAAACTCTGGTAGGAGCAAATTCTCCTAATTTTCTACCTATCATATTTTCAGTTATATAAACATTAATGAATTGTTTTCCATTATGAACTGCAAAAGTTTGACCGACAAAATCGGGAAGAATAGTCGATGGTCTAGACCAAGTTTTAATAACTGTTTTTTTATTAGATTTTATATTTTTTAAAACTTTTCTATACAATTTATAAGATATATATGGTCCTTTTTTTAAAGATCTTGGCATAATATTATATTATCTCTTTTTTCTTCTTTGTAAAATATATTTATTAGAATATTTATTTTTTATTCTTGTTTTAAAACCTTTTGAATAATTACCTTTTCTATTTCTAGGAATTCCACCAGAAGCTTTTCCTTCTCCACCCCCCATAGGATGATCGACAGGATTCATAGCTACACCTCTAGTTCTTGGTCTTCTACCTAAATGTCTTTTTTTTCCTGCTTTTCCATAAGTTTCTAATTGGTGATCAGAATTAGAAACTGATCCTATTGTTGCCATACAATTTGACATAATCATTCTAATTTCTCCTGATGGTAATTTTATTGTAACATATTTTCCCTCTTTTGCAAATAATTCTGCAAAACTTCCAGCACTTCTAGCTATTTTAGCACCTTGTCCTGGATTTATTTCTATGCAAGAAATAATAGTACCCAGCGGGATTTCACTTAAAAAAGTAGAATTACCTATTTGTATAGGAATATTTTTTTCACCTGAAATTACTTTTTGCCCTATTTTTAATCCAGTTATTGCTATAATATAGCCTTTAGCTCCATCTACATAATTTAATAGTGCAATAAAAGAAGAACGATTTGGATCATATTCTATAGATTTTACAGTTGCAACAATAGAAAATTTTCTTCTTTTAAAATCAATTATTCTATATTTTTTTTTATGTCCTCCACCAAAATTACGTATTGTTCTACGTCCATAATTATTCCTTCCCCCAGTTTTTAATTTTCCTTTTGTTAATTTTTTTTCTGGAATAGAACTAGTTAAAATTTTAAAATCATTCAAGATTCTAAACCTTTGTCCGGGTGTTGTTGGTTTTAATTTCTTTACTGACATTAATTATATTTTTTTTATTTGATAAATCTACATTTTTATCTTCTTTAAATTGAATTTTTACTTTTTTAAAACTATTACTTCTTCCATAAAGAACACCTTTTTTAGTGAATTTTGATTTATTTTTTTTTGGATAAATCATCGTTCTAATATTTTTTATTGGAAAACCAAATAATTCAATTATTTCTTTCTTTATTTGATTTTTATTATATTTAATATTACTCACTATAAACGTATAACAATGAAGATTTTTTTCGTCTTCAACAGTTTTTTTTGTTAAAAAATATTTAATTATCATAATACTTTGATATAATTAAAAAATTTTTAATTTTTTCTATAGAATTTTTTAATAAAATAACATAAGGATAATTTAGTAAAGAAAAACAATCTAATTCATTCACATGAATAAATTTATACATTTTAAGATTTCTAAATGAGAGATATAAAATTTTATCATATTTTCCAGTGATTATCAATGATTTTTTACCTATTAAATTTAAAGAATCTAATAATTTCAACACTAATTTCGTTTTTGGAATTTTTAATGATGAAATATCATCAACTATCTTTACTTTATTCTGTAATATTTTTTTTTCAATAATAAATTTTCTTATTATTGATTTAGTTGTTTTATTTACTTTTATATAATATTTCCTCGGCCTAGGTCCAAAAACTCTTCCTCCCCCTCTAAAAATTGGATTTTTTATGCTTCCTTTTCTAGAATTTCCAGTTCCTTTTTGTCTATGCAATTTTCTAGTACTTCCAGATACTTCTCCTCTCTCTTTAGACTTATGTGTACCTTGTCTTTGAGCAAATAAATACCTCTTTATTTCCAAATGTAAAGACTTTTCATAAGATTTCTTAAAAAAAATACTATCATCAAATTCTACTTTTTCATTTGTTAAATTTCCATTATTATCAAAAATTTTTAATTCCATATTTTTAAAATTTCTTCTTATTAATAAATAAATATGAATTTTTATTTCCAGGAACTGATCCTTTTAATATCAATAAATTTTTATCAAAATCCATTTTTAGAATTTTTAGATTTTTTATAGTAACATTATGATTCCCCATTCTTCCAGCCATTTTTTTTCCTTTAAAAACTCTAGAAGGATCTGAACCAGCACCTATAGATCCCGGTGATCTTAATCGATTATGTTGTCCATGACTTCGTTCTCCAACACCTGAAAAATTATGTCTTTTAATAACTCCTTGAAATCCTTTACCTTTAGAAATTCCTTTTACATTAACTAAATCACCTATTTTAAATATATCAATATTAACTACTTGACCTAATTTATAAGAATTTTTAAAACTTGTTTTAATTTCTAATAATTTTTTCTGAGGATGTACTCCAGATTTTTTAAAATGACCTAATAATGGTTTATTAATATTATTATATTTATTATCAGTTCCTAATTGAATCGACGAATAACCATCATTTTCTATTGTTTTTATTTGAACTACATAACAACGATTAATTTTTATAATGGTACAAGATATATTTCTATTGTATAAAAATATACTTGTCATACCCATATTTTTTCCTATTAATCCAATCATATTTTTATAATTATTTTATACCTTTATTTCTACCTCTACTCCGCTAGGTAATTCTAATTTCATCAAAACATCAACCGTTTTAGAAGATGCATTTTGGATTTGTAAAAGTCTTTTATGTGTAGGTAAAAAAAACTGTTCTCTAGATTTCTTATTTACATGAGGTGAACGAAGAATAGTATATATTTTTTTTTCTGTTGGTAATGGTATTGGACCATTTAAAATTACTCCGGTAGAAATTACAGAATTCACTATTTTTTTTGCAGACTTATCTAATAAACTATAATCATAAGACTTTAATTTTATTTTAATATCATATCCCATATTCTATTTTTTTTTTATTCTTTCATTTTTATAAGTACTCTTTTTTTCTAAAATATTATCCACAATAGATCTAGGGACCACATCATAATGAGAAAATTCCATAATAGATGTTCCTCTACCTGATGATAAAGTTCGTAATATTGTAACATATCCAAACATTTCAGATAAAGGAACAGTAGCATGAATTATTTTTATGTTATTTTTACTTTCATCCATTTTTTGAATAAGTCCCCTTCTTCTATTGAGATCACCGATTACATCCCCCATATTTTCTTCTGGAACAATTATTTCTAATTTCATAATAGGTTCTAGTAAAATCGGATTAGTTTTTTTTGCAGCTTCTCTAAATCCAATTCTACTTGCCAATTCAAAAGATAATTGATCAGAGTCAACAGAATGATACGAACCATCTAATATAGTAACTTTAGCATTGTCTATTTCATAACCAAATAAAGGACCGTTTTTCATCATATCTCTACAACCTTTTTCAATAGATGGTATATATTCCTTTGGAATATTTCCTCCTTTTATTTTATTAATAAATTCTAATCCAGTTAATCTAGATTTTCTAGGTTCTAATCTAAATAAAATATCTGCATACTTACCTCTACCTCCAGTTTGTTTCTTATAAATTTCTCTATGTTCAACTAAACTCGTTAAAGCTTCTTTATATTCCACTTCTGGATTACCTTGATTAACTTCAACTTTAAATTCTCTTTTCATTCTATCTACAATAATTTCTAAATGTAATTCTCCCATTCCAGAAATAATAGTTTGTCCAGTATAATCATCGATCCTTACTTGAAAGGTAGGATCTTCTTCCATCAATTTAGATAAAGCATTACTCATTTTATCTATATCAGATTTATATTTAGGTTCAATAGCTAATCCAATTACAGGATCTGGAAAAGATATATTTTCCAATAAAATTGGATTTTTTTGATCACATAAAGTATCACCAGTTTTAATATCTTTAAATCCAACTATAGCTGCTATATCACCAGCTCTAACTTTTTTAACAGGATTTTGTTTATTAGCATGCATTTGATATATTCTAGATATTCTTTCTTTATTTCCAGATCTAGAATTAAAACTATAAGATCCAGATTCGATATTTCCTGAATAAACTCTAAAAAAAGCTAATCTTCCAACAAACGGATCACTAGATATTTTAAAAGCTAATGCTGAAAAAGGTTCATTTTCTGTAGGTTTTCTAATTTCTTTTTTTTTACTAATTGGATTAATTCCTATAACATCTTTAGTTTCAATAGGTGATGGTAAATAACAACAAATAGCATCTAATATTGACTGAACCCCTTTATTCTTAAAAGAAGAACCACATAGAATAGGAATAATTTTCATATTAATCGTATTTTCATGTAAAGAACGAATAATATCTTCTCTTGATAAAGAAGAATTATTATACAAAAATTTTTCCATTATATCATCATCAAATTCAGATAAATTTTCAATAAGATTATTCCTATATTTTAATGTAAGATCTTTTAAATCATTCGGAATTGGAATATTTTTATAGCTCATACCATAATCATTTTCATTCCAAACTATCGCTTGATTAGTAACTAAATCAACAACACCAATAAAATCATCTCCATATCCAATAGGAATCTGTAAAGGAACTGGATTAGCACCTAAAATATTTTTTATTTGTGAACAAACATCTAAAAAATCTGCTCCTTGACGATCCATCTTATTAACGAAAGCAATTCTAGGAATTGCATATTTATCAGCTTGTCTCCATACCGTTTCTGATTGTGGTTCTACACCATCTACTGCACTAAACAAAACTACCATTCCATCTAAAACTCTCATGGATCTTTCTACTTCTACAGTAAAATCTACGTGACCAGGAGTATCTATAATATTGATTTGATATTTTTCATCATTACAGATCCATTCACAACATGTAGCGGCAGAAGTAATAGTTATTCCTCTTTCTTGCTCCTGTAACATCCAATCCATAGTTGCAGTTCCATCATGGACTTCACCAATTTTATGATTTATTCCTGTATAAAATAGAATTCTTTCAGTAGTAGTAGTTTTTCCTGCATCAATATGCGCAGCAATACCAATATTTCTAATATATCTTAAATCTTTTACCATAAAATTTAAAACCTAAAATGCGAAAATGCTTTATTAGCTTCAGCCATTTTATGAATATTTTCTTTTCTCCTTATAGATTCTCCTTGTTCTCGAAATGCATCCCAAACTTCAAGAGCTAATTTATTTGCCATTGTTTTTTCTTTTCTAGCTGTTGCACAGGTTATTAATAATTTTATAGCCCTTGTAATTTTACTATGATTTGATATTGGAACAGGAATTTGAATATTAGTTCCTCCCATTCTCCGACTTCTCACTTCCACATGAGGAGTAACATTTTTTAATCCTTCTTTCCATATATCTAATGCGGATTTTTCCTCCTTTTCCTTTTCTCTAATTAAATCAATTTTTTTCATTGAATTATAAAATATTTTATATGCTAAACCTTTTTTTCCACTTTTAATTAAATGATTTACAAAACGTGTTACAAGAGAATCATTAAATTTAGGATCAGGTTGATATTTCTTAATTTTTTTTTTTATCTTCCTCATTTATTTTTTATTTTGGTTCCATATTTACTCCTACTGTTTTTTCTCCCATCTACACCAGCTGTATCTCTAGCACCTCTTACTATCTTATATTTTACTCCAGGTAAATCTTTTACTCTTCCACCTTTAACCAATACAATAGAATGTTCTTGTAAATTGTGCCCCTCACCTATTATATAACTAATAACCTCTTTTCCATTACTAAAACGAACTCTAGCTACTTTTCGCATAGCAGAATTAGGTTTTTTTGGCGTAGTTGTATAAACTCTAGTACATACCCCTCTTTTTTGTGGACAAAAATCTAAAGCAATAGATTTCCTTTTCTTAGGAAGAACAGTTCTACCTTTTCTAATTAATTGTTGTATAGTTGGCATAACAATAAAATTCAATTATTTTATTCACGTTTAAATATTAATTTTTTTATTTTGAAATAAAATATCTTCATCTGAAGATATTCCTAATTCCTTATAAATATAATTAAAAGTAGATAGAAGACAAGGTCCCCCATCAACTATAGCTACATTATGTTCATAATGAGCAGAATATTTTTTATCTAAAGTTGTAACAGTCCATCCATCTTTATGAAAGACTACATCAGAAGTTCCAATATTTATCATTGGTTCTATTGATAAAACTAAACCTTCTTTTAACTTAAATCCTTTACCTGGTTTTCCAAAATTAGGAACTTGTGGAGATTCATGTATTTTTTTTCCAATACCATGTCCTACTAAATCTTTTACTACAGAATAATTATGTTTTTCAACATGGGATTGAATGGAATATCCAATATCTCCTATAGTATTTCCTAATTTACATTGAGATATTCCTATATAAATAGACTTTTTTGAACATGATAAAAATTTTTTTAATTCATCAGAAACTGTTCCAACTTCAAAAGTATAAGCATGATCACCATAAAAATTATTCATATATACACCACAATCTACAGATAATATATCTCCATCATTTAAAATAATTTTATTAGGTAATCCATGAACTACCTGATAATTAGGAGATACACATAATGTATACGGATAATCATACAATCCTAAAAAAGCGGGTTTTCCACCGTTATCATAAATAAATTCTCTAGCTAATTTATCTAAATATAATGTATTAATCCCTGGTTTTATTTCTTTTGCTAACATCCCTAGGGTTTTAGATGCTAGAATTGCACTTTTTTTTATTAGAATTATTTCCTCAATAGTTTTTATCAATATAAAATATAATTAATTGGTTAATAGAGTAAACAAATATTTTTTTAAAAAAATATTTATTTCATTATTTGTGGAATAGGTAGCTTCATCAATTCAAGAATTATTGGAGCTACATCAGATAGTGATCCACTATTTTTCATAGTTAAAAATTTATTTTTTATTAATTTATTATCATTTTCATCATCATTTAACAATATAAAAGGTACTAATGAATTACTATGTGTTGTATTAGGGGTTCCATCTACATTTATCATAAAATCAGCATTTCCATGATCTCCTACAATAACAACTTTATATAAATTATTTATAGCTTCATTAACGCATAATTTTATGCATTTATCAACAAATTCACAAGCAATTATAGTCTTCTCCATATTTCCAGTATGTCCAACCATATCAGGATTTGCAAAATTAACGCAAAAAAAATCAAATTTTTTATTTTTCAATTCCAAAATTACTCTATTTGTAATTTCTTTTGCACTCATTTCTGGTTTTAAATCGTAAGTTTCTACTTTAGGTGATGGACATAAAATTCTTACTTCATTATCAAATGGTTTTTCTCTTCCTCCAGAAAAAAAGTAAGTAACATGAGGATATTTTTCCGTTTCTGCTATTCGAATTTGTTTTTTTCCTTCTTTTTCTAGAACATTGCCTAATGTATCAGGAATAATATCTTTTTTTAAAAGAGAAATAATATTTTTATATTTATCATTGAAACAAGTAATAGTTAAATAATTATATAAATTAACTTTTTTTTTATTCAATAATTTCAAATCATTATAAATAAACAATTCTGTTATTTGTCTAGATCGATCTGGTCTAAAATTAAAACAAAATACTACATCTCCATTTTTTATTCTTGAAATAGGAATATTATTATCATCAACATTTATTAATGGGGGTAAAAATTCATCTGTTTTTCCTTGTTTATGATAATAATCTATGGATCTTAATATATTTTTAGTATAAATACCTTTCGAATTAACCATTGCATCATATGCTACTTTAGTTCTATTCCATTTTTTATCTCTATCCATAGAATAAAATCTACCAATTACAGAAGATAATTTTCCAACATATTTTTTAGTTATCTCCAAAAGTTTTTTTATATAAGAAATACTATTTTTTATTCCAGAATCCCTTCCATCAGTAAAAACATGTATAAAAACATTTTTTAATCTATTTTCATAGGATAGTTTTAAAAAATAAAATAAATGATCCATATGCGAATGAACACCTCCATCAGAAAGAAGACCTATAAAATGAATTTTTCTATCCTGTTCCCTATAAATAGAGAATAACTTATTTAATTTTTTTTTAAAAACATTATTTTTTATAGATTCATTAATTTTTTCTAAATTTTGAATAACTTTTCTTCCAGATCCTAAACTAATGTGTCCTACCTCAGAATTCCCCATTTGATTATATGGCAATCCTACAAACGTACCAGAAGCGTTTAATTGAAAATTAGGATATTTTTTAATACAAAAATCTATAAATGGTGTGGATGCTCTTTCTATAGCAGAAATAGATTTATTTTTATTTATACCCCAACCATCCAATATTATTAACATTACTTTTTTCATATTTACATCAATACTCTTTTAAAAGAAAGAATATCTGAATTTTTACTATTTTCTTTTAAATAATCAAAAACTGTTATGTTATTATTTTTTATAAATTTTTGATTAAGAAGTGTATTCTCTAATATTAATTTTTTTATTTTTCCTTTTATTATTTTATCTCTTAAATCTTTTGATTTATAGTATTGATTATTTTGTTGTTCAAAAACTTTTATTTCTTTTTTTAGAACAGATTTTGGAAAATCTTTTTCCGATATAGAAACAGGATTCATTCCTGCTACATGCATGGTAATATTTTTAGCTACTTTATAATCTAATTTTTTAGAAAATGCTACAATTGAAGCTAATTTGTTATTATTATGAGTATAACTCATGACAAATGGAGCTTCTACTTTCTCAAAAGTATTTAGATCTAATTTTTCTTTGAAAATACCTATTTTTTTATTTAAAATATTATTTACACTATCATTATTATGATATAAACTATTTAAAAATTCTTTTTTAGATGAATAAAAAAATGCTTTTTGAGATAAATCATTTAATAATTTTATAAATTCTGTACTTTTAGATAAAAAATCAGTTTCACAATTAATTCCAATAATTACTCCATAATTATTATTATTATCAACCTTAGCAATTAATCCACCTTCTTTTGTTTCAAATTTTGATCGATTTAAAGCAATCTTTTCTCCTTTTTTTTTTAAAAAAAAAATTGCTTCTTCTATATTTCCGTTAGAATTTAATAATGCATTTTTACAATCAATTATTCCTACTCCAGTTAACTTTCTAAGTTTTTGAATTTCACTAATAGAAACTTTCATAAAATTTTAATCTTAATTCTTTTTATTTTCTTTTATAAATTCTATGATATATTTTAATATAATATTGATAGATTTGGAAGAATCATCATTAGATGGAATAGGAAAATTAATATCTCTTGGATCAGTATTGGTATCTACCATAGCAAATATTGGAATTTTTAATTTTTTAGCTTCTGTTAAAGCAATTTTTTCTCTATTAGGATCTACTAAAAAAATTCCATTAGGAATATGATTCATTGTGGAAATACTACCTAAATTTTTATAAAGTTTTGCATAAATTCTATTCATAAATAATCTTTCCTTTTTTGATAAAGTATCAAACGTTCCATTTTTTTTCATTTTTTCAATATTATTCATTTTTTTTATAGATTTCCGAATAGTACTGAAATTAGTTAATAATCCACCTAACCATCGTTCAGTTACACATGGCATATTTATACTTTTTGCATAAAAAAAAACTTTTTCTTTAGCCTGATCTTTCGTTCCAACTAACAAAACTTTTTTTCCATTTTTTATTATATCATTTAAACCTTTACATGCTTCTTTTAACTTTAAAATTGTTTTGGATAAATTTATAATATGGATTCCACTTTTTTTCATAAAAATAAAGGATTTCATATTGGGATTCCATTTTCTAGTTATATGTCCTAAATGTACACCGGCTTTTAATAGTTCTTGAGTATTGATCTCCATAATAATATAAAAATAATACTAACGTTTTGAAAATTGATATTTTTTTCTAGCTTTTTTTTGTCCATATTTTTTTCTTTCAACTTCTCTAGGATCGCGAGTCAATAACCCTTCATTTCTTAATTTTGCTGCATTGCTAGAATTAACTTTACAAAGTGCTCTAGATATAGCGAGACATATAGCTTCAGCTTGAGCACTAAATCCACCTCCGTTTACTCTAATTTTTATATTAAATTTATCTTTTATTTCCAAAAATTTAATTGGATAAAATATTTTATGGTGAACATATTCTGGAAAATAATCTTCTAATTTTCTAGAGTTTACCGAAATTATTCCATTTCCTATATTCATATAAATTCTAGCAATAGATCTTTTTCTTCTACCTATAGTATGATATATCATATTATATTACATTTAATTTTTATTTTAATAAAATAGGATTTTGAGCTAAATGTTTATGAAAAGAATCTTTATAAACATAAAGATTTTTTTTAAAAATTAATCGTCCTAAACGATTTTTTGGTAACATTCTTTTTACTGCCTTATATATCAAAATTCTAGAATCTTTATTAAATAAATTTTTTACAAAAATTATTTTTTTACCTCCAGGATATCCTGTATAACTAATATATTTTTTTGTATCCCATTTTTTTCCAGTAAGTTTTATATAATTAGAATTTATAACTATAACATAATCGCCACAATTTATATTCGGTGAATAATATGGTTTATTTTTCCCCATAATTATATAAGCTATTCTAGAAGAAAGTCGACCAAGAATCTGATTAGTTGCATCTAAAAGAACCCATGATTTTTTTACTAATTTTTTTTTAACTAAAGTAGTCTTAAAACTCAATGGATCCATAAATTAAATATTTTTACTCTTTATCTTTTAAAGATAAGTATTTTTAAAAAAAAATAAAAAAAATGACTTTTTGTCATAAAAAAAAAAATTTAACAATCATTTTTACTGTCATATATTATTAATTATATAGTTTTATTTAAATTATGGCATAATGATTGAAGATACATTAAGTATAGTTAATTAAAATAAACCAATTTATTATAGAATCATGAGTAAAATTATAGGTATAGATTTAGGAACAACGAATTCCTGTGTTGCTGTTATGGAAGTTACAGATCCAGTAGTAATTCCTAATTCAGAAGGAAAAAGAACAACACCATCTATAGTAGCATTCGTAGATGGAGGTGAAAGAAAAATTGGAGATCCTGCGAAAAGGCAATCTGTAACTAATCCACAAAAAACTATTTTTTCAATTAAAAGATTTATGGGAAGAAACTATTCAGAAATATCTGAAGAATTAAAACATATTCCTTATAAAATCATAAGAGGTGGAAATGATACGCCTAGAGTAGACATTGATAAAAGACTATATGCGCCTCAAGAAATATCTGCTATGATATTACAAAAAATGAAAAAAACTGCCGAAGATTACTTAGGGCAAGAAATAAAAAGAGCTGTTATTACTGTTCCTGCATATTTCAATGACGCTCAAAGACAGTCTACAAAAGAATCTGGAGAAATAGCTGGATTAAAAGTTGAAAGAATTATTAATGAACCTACTGCAGCAGCTCTAGCATATGGATTAGATAAAAGTAATCAAAATAAAAAAATAGTAGTATATGATTTAGGTGGTGGTACTTTTGATGTATCTATTCTAGAATTAGGTGATGGTGTTTTTGAGGTTCTTTCTACTAATGGAGATACTCATTTAGGGGGAGATAATTTTGATCAAGTTATAATAGATTATCTTGCTAATTTTTTTAAGTCTAATGAAGGAGTAGATTTAAGAAAAGATCCGATGGCATTACAACGTTTAAAAGAAGCATCTGAAAAAGCCAAAATTGAATTATCCTCATCAAATCAGACAGAAATAAATCTACCATATATTACAGCTACTGAATCTGGTCCAAAACATTTAGTAATTACTTTAACCCGATCAAAATTTGAACAACTTTCTGATAAATTAATTAAAAGATCTATCAACCCATGTTCTAAAGCTTTAAAAGATGCTAATTTAACTACTAACGATATCGATGAAGTAATTTTAGTAGGAGGTTCAACTAGGATTCCAAAAGTTCAAGACGAAGTAGAGAATTTTTTTAAAAAAACCCCTTCTAAAGGAGTTAATCCAGATGAAGTAGTTGCTATTGGAGCTGCAATCCAAGGCGGAGTACTAACTGGTGATGTTCAAGATGTTTTATTATTAGATGTAACACCATTATCGTTAGGGATTGAAACATTAGGCGGAGTATATACCAAATTAATTGAATCTAATACTACAATTCCTACAAAAAAATCTGAAGTTTTCTCAACTGCAGCTGATAATCAATCTGCTGTTACTATTCGAGTTGGACAAGGTGAAAGACCTATGTTTAAAGATAATAAAGAAATTGGAAGATTTGATTTAATAGATATTCCTCCTGCACCCAGAGGCGTACCACAAATAGAAGTTACATTTGATATAAATGCTAATGGTATATTAAGCGTTTCAGCAAAAGATAAAGGAACTGGAAAAAATCATTCTATTAGAATTGAAACATCTTCAGGATTAGATCAAAAAGAGATAGATAGAATGAAAAAAGAAGCAGAAATAAATGCCCAAAAAGATGAAAAAACCAAAAAAGAAATAGAAAAGTTAAATTTTGCAGATAACCATATTTTCCAATATGAAAAAAATATTAAAGATCATAAAGATAAATTATCAAAAGAAGATTTAAAAAATTTAAATGATTATCTAGATCAATTAAAAACTGCACGTTCTAAAAAAGAATTAGATTCTATTGATAATTGTATAAAAAAATTAAATGAATTATGGATGAATTTATCTCAAAAGATATATAATACCACAAATAATTCAGAAAAATCTACTAATAATACTACAAATACTATAAATGATAAAAAACAAAAAAATGATAAAAAAGAAGAGGATAATGTACAAGATGTAGATTATGAAGAAGTAAAATAAATTAATAAAATAAAGAATAAAGGGAGTATTATTTTGGAATAATGGAAATTTCAGTTATTCCTCCTACAACTTTTTCTCCCTTTTTTATTAATAATTTAGAATTTAATGGTATAAAAATATCTAATCTAGATCCAAATTTAATAAAACCTAATTCTTCACCTTTTTTTACAACTGTATTTTTTTTTGCATAAAAACTAATACGACGGGCTAATAATCCAGCAATTTGTCTTAATAAAATTTTTTTTCTTTTATTTTTATCTATTATAACTATTGTGGTATGTTCATTTTCTAATGAAGATTTTTCTAACCAAGCTACATAATATTTTCCAGGATGATGTTTAACATAAACAATTTTTCCTGAAATAGGATATCTATTTACATGTACATCAAATAACGATAAAAAAATAGATATTTTAATACATTTTTTTTTTAAATATTCATTTTCAAAAATATTTTTTATATCTAAAATTTTTCCATCAGCTGGAGAAACTAAAACATTAGTTTTACTATCATCTAAAAAATTTCTTTTAGGATTTCTAAAAAAATAAATAACAAATGAATAAAATATTGAACATAAAAAAACTATTGAATAAAAAACTTTTTTAGAAAATAAAAAAAAAACTAAGATTAATATTATTATTATAAATATTAATATATAAATCAATAATGGTATTCCTTCTTTGTGTATCATCATAAATATAATTTAAGATCAATATGAAAACACTAATTATTACTATGAAAACAATAAAAAATTATAAAAATAGAACTATTTAATTTATCCAAAACTAAAATAAGAATTATTAAATATTATTATATAAAATTTATAAATAAAACATAATAAATAAATAAGAAATAATATAAATCCAAATATCTACTAATTTGAATTATTTTTTTATTTACTTAACTCTTCAGAAAAAAAATTAATCATAGAAAAAATATAAATATTAATTTAATTAAATATTATAATATTCAAATTCATCAAAAAGTTAATTCAATAAATAATAAAAAGATTAATTATTCTAAATCTAAAACATTTTTTCTCCATTAAAAATGGATAAAAAATTAAAATAATATATATAAATCCAAAAAAAAATAATCTATTTAAAAAAATTAGAATTTTTAATAATTTTTATCTATGTTTAAAATATTTAATCAATATATTTTTGTTAATTATCTTCAAGAAGATCACCAATTTCATCAGGAAAATCACGTTTTCCAAAAATTTTTTCTAAATCATCCCTAAATAATACTTCTTTATCTAATAATTCATTGGCTAAAATGATTAGTTTCTTCTTATTATCATTTAATATTTTTTTTGCTCTTTCATATTGTTCCGTAATCATTTTAAATATTTCTTCATCAATAATTTGAGCTGTTTTTTCACTATAAGGTTTTGAAAAACTAAATTCATCTTGTCCAGTAGAATCATAATAAGAAATATTTCCAATTCTATCATTTAAACCAAAAATAGCTATCATCGATTGTGCTTGTTTTGTTACTCTTTCTAAATCATTTAAAGCACCAGTAGAAACTGTTTTAAAAATAATTTCTTCAGCTGATCTTCCTGCTAATAATGAACAAATTTCATCTTTCATTTGTTCTGGAGTTGTTAGTTGTCTTTCTTCAGGAAGATACCATGCAGATCCTAAAGATCGACCTCTAGGAACTATAGTAACTTTTACCAAAGGAGAAGCATGTTCTAATAACCAACTAATAGCTGCATGTCCAGCTTCATGATAAGCTATTCTCCTTTTTTCATTGGGTTTTATTATTTTATTTTTTTTCTCCAATCCACCTATTATACGATCTATTGCATCTAAAAAATCTTGATTTCTTATTTTATTTCTATTTTTTCTTGCTGCAATAAGAGCAGATTCATTACAAACATTAGCTATATCTGCACCACTAAAACCAGGAGTTTGTCTAGCTAAAAAATTAATATCTATATTTTTAGATAAAACTAATTTTTTTAAATGAACACGAAATATTTCTTTTCTTTCACTTAATTCTGGGGGATCTACCAAAATAGTTCTATCAAATCGTCCTGGACGCAATAATGCTTTATCTAAAATATCTGAACGATTGGTAGCAGCTAATACGATAACATTAGTTTGTGTTTCAAAACCATCCATCTCAGTTAACAATTGATTCAATGTATTTTCCCTTTCGTCATTAGATCCAGCTATACTGCTTTTTCCCCTAGCTCTTCCTATTGCATCAATTTCATCTATAAATATTATACATGGACATTTTTCTTTGGCTTTTTCAAATAAATCTCTTACTCTTGACGCACCTACTCCTACAAACATTTCTACAAAATCCGATCCAGATAAAGAAAAAAATGGAACTTTTGCTTCACCAGCTACTGCTTTTGCTAATAAAGTTTTTCCAGTTCCTGGAGGACCAATTAACAATGCTCCTTTAGGAATTTTTCCTCCAAGTTTTGTATACCTATTATGATTTTTTAAAAAATCTACAATTTCTTGAACTTCTTCTTTAGCTCCTTCTAAACCAGCAACATCTTTAAATGTTATTTTTATATCATCATTTTCATCAAATAATCTAGCTTTAGATTTTCCAATATTAAATATTTGACTTCCTGGACCACTACCAGTAGGACTTATTCTTCTAAAAATAAAAATCCAAAATATTATTAATAATAAAAAGAAAATTCCATAATCTAAAAGAAACTTAGTAAGTGTATATTCTTGTTGATTTTTAAAATCAATTAGAGTATCTAAATCATATTTAGTCTTTAATTTTTCAAATTTTCTTTGAAAAAATTGCAAATCTCCTATTTCAAATTCATATTGTAATGGTTTTTGTTGTATTAAAAATATTTTTTTTTCATTTTCATTAAACCAGTTATTTTTATGATTTTTATCTTTTATTATTAAATCATTATTAAATTCTTTTTTTAGAAAAACATGAACAATTTCTTTGTGTTTGACAATAATTTTTTCTACTTTTCCTTTTGATAAAATTTCAAAAAATGTATCCTGATCTATTTTTTTAGGATTAGAAAAAAAAGATTTTAAAAAAAATATTCCCAAAAATATAGCAAGTATAACAGCATAAATCCAAAAAAAGTTATTTCTATTTTTTGCTTTTTTATTTATCATACTAAAAATTTCTCCATTTCTTTATTTTCTTTATTTTTAAAGAATTATTATACTAAAATAATAAAAATTTATCTCTATACATTATATAATATATCATTCCAAATACCTTCTATATTATAATACGAACGAAATTCTTTTTGAAAGATATGAATTACAATATTAATATAATCCACTAATATCCAATTTTTATTTTTTAATCCTTCTATATGTCTAGGCATTTGTTTAAATTCATTTTTAATAATTTTTTCTATTGATTGAAATATGGCATAAACTTGATTTCTGGATTTACCATCGCAAATAACAAAATAATCATATATAAGATTTTCTTTTTTTTTAAAATTTAGTATAGATATATTTTCTCCTTTAACTTCTTGAATTCCCTTTATAATTTTTTTTAAAAACAAAATGAATATTTTAAAATTTTAAATTTGATAAAAAACAAAAATAATTGAAAAATTTTATTTGGCCTATAAAAATAATTTATTTAAAAGAAGTAGATTCAACTAATAAATTTGCAAAATTATATATTAAACAAAAATTATATTCAACTATTCTCAATGAATGGATTGTTATTTTTTCTAGAAAACAATTCAAAGGCCTTGGGAAAAAAGGTTTTTGGTTATCAGAATGTAATAAAAATATAACATTTAGTATTATATTCAATCCTAAAAACATTTTAATCAAAAATATATTTTTAATAAATATTATTATTAGTAATGCCATTCATAAAATATTATATGCAGAAATTAATTATCCTATTTGGATTAAATGGCCAAATGATATAATAATTAAAAATAAAAAAATAGGTGGAATACTAATAGAAAACTATATTAGATCCAATACAATAAAATTTTCTATTATTGGAATAGGAATAAACGTTAAACAAAAGATTTTTAATGAAAAATGGAACGCTACTTCATTAGAAAAAATATTTAATGTAAAATTTGATATAGATTACTTAATTTTTAAGTTAGTCTTTTTTATTCAAAAAGAATATCTTATTTTTTTAAAATTCGGAACAAAAATAATAAAAAAATATTATATTGATAATTTGTATATGAAAAATATAACAAATAATTTTTTTTATCCTAAAAAAAAATTATTTGTTTTTGGAACTATTCAATCAATAACAGATAAAGGATTTTTATTGATTGAAATAAATAACAAATTACATTCATTTTGGCAAGAAGATATAATATTAACTAATTAATTTAGTTAGTTTATTATAACTATTTTATAGTTCTTATTCTTAAAAGAATTTTTTCTTCATTTAAAAGAAATTTTTTTATAATTATAAAAAATATAATATTAATTAAATTAGATGTAAAATAGTACAAGGATAAAGCAGATGCATAACTATTAATAAATAATAACATAATAAAAGGCATTAAATATAACATAATATCAATATTAGAAAATATTGAATCTTCATTATTATTATAAATTCCTTTTTCACTATTACTACTTATTTTGGTATAAACTAATAATGCAATAGAATATAGCAATGTTAATAAACTAACATGATTTCCATAAAAAGGAATAGAAAAAGGTAATTCTAAAATAGAATCATATGATGTCAAATCATCTACCCATAAGAATGATTCCCCTCTTAAATTAATTAATGTAGGAAAAAATTTAAATAATGAATAAAAAATTGGAATTTGAAATAATGCAGATAAACAACCTGACATGGGGTTTATTCCAACTTTTTTGTATAATTCCATAATAGCTTGTTGTTTTCTTATGACATCTTTATCTTTAAATTGATTATTTAATTTTTCTATATCTGGACGAATTAATTTCATAATTGCATTTAACTTATATTGTTTATAAGTAATTGGATATAATAGTAATTTTACTACCATAGTCATTAAAATTACAATGATTCCATAACTAAAATTACTCTTTTCTAAAAATTGAAAAATTGTTAAAAAAAAATATTTATTAATATATTTTAATATCCCCCATCCAAATGGAATAATATCTTCAAAATTATTTTCATATTTTTTTAAAATATTAAAATTTAATGGACCAAAATAAAAATGAAAATAAAAATTAGATTCTTTATTTTTTTTTTTATTTAAAGGAGTACTTATATAAATTTTTTTTAAAATTTTTCCATCAAAATAATTTTTAGAATAAATAAATACATCTTTTAATATTTTATCTGAATAAATTATAGTGGAAAAAAACTGTTGTTTAGCGGCTATCCAATTTATATTGGAAATATTCTTTTCTACTATATTTTTTTCAGATAAATTTTTAACAAAATTATTATCATCTTTATAAGAAGACAAATAATATAATTTGGTATAAGAATTTTCCCAATTTCTATCTTTTTCTACAGAAAATAAATATTGTTGAAAATCTAAACTTGATAAATTATATGGAATATTATTCATTTTAATAGAAAAATCTACGCTATAATATCTACCTTTTTTTATTTTATATACATAATATAAATTTCCTTTTTTTATATTAGGAAATATGGCTTTCATAACTAAAATAATATAATCATCATTTTCTTTTCTAATAAAAGGTTTAAAAAATATTTTTTCTGTACTTAAAGTATTCTTACTATTTCTTGAATTAGAAAAAAATATTCTATGTAAAAAACTATTTTTTTTTACTAAAAAAAGATTTTTTACATGAGAATTAGCTACTTTATCATAAGATTTATATTTTTTAAGAAATACCTTATCTATTATTCCACCAATATTTGAAATTCTTAATTTTAAAACATCATTTTCTAGATTAGAATATCTCTCTTTTATATTTCTTTTTCTAATTAAAAAATTAGCTTTCTGATTAAAAAATTCATTTTCTTTTTTCTCTATAAAATTATTTTTATTCAAAAAAAATGTAAATACTATTAAAACAATAAGAATAAGAAAAAAACCTATTATAGAACTATAATCTAAATTTCTATTGTTATTCATAATAATAGAGAGAAATAATTCTTAAATATCATAAGATTTATATTTTTTAGAAAATAATACAAAAGAAATAAATAATGGATGGGGATTAATTACTGTACTTTTATATTCTGGATGATATTGCACCCCTATAAAAAATATATGATTTTTTAATTCTAAAGCTTCTACTAAATTAGTTTCTGGATTTATTCCTACTATTTTCATTCCTGCTCTAGAAAAAATATCTATATATTTATTATTAAATTCATATCTATGTCTATGTCTTTCAACAATATATTTCTTTTTATAAATAGAAAATAATTTAGAATCTTTTACTAGACTACATTTCCAATCTCCTAATCTCATTGTTCCACCTTTATATAAAATATTTTTTTGTTTATTCATTAAATCAATAACTGGATTAGGGGTTAAAGGATTTACTTCAGAACTATCAGCATCTTTTATTCCTAAAACATTTCTGGCAAATTCTATTACAGAAATTTGCATTCCTAGACAAATTCCAAGAAATGGTATTTTATTTTCTCTAGCATATTTTACAGCTAATATTTTTCCTTTTACTCCTCTTTTTCCAAAACCTGGAGCTATCAAAATTCCAGAAATATTTTTAAAAATTTTTTGAATATTTTCTTCTTTTATAATATTTTCAGAATAAATCCATTTTATTTGAACGTAAATATCATTTATTGTTCCTGCGTGAATTAATGATTCTCTTATGGATTTATAAGAATCATGTAAAGTAACATATTTTCCAACTAATGCTATTTTTACTTTATATTTTGGATTTTTATATTTTTTTATGAAAGATTTCCAATGTTCTAAATAAAAGTTTTTAGTTTTAGTTTTTATTGATTTTAAATTTAAAAAATTTAATACCATTTGATCAAAATTTTGCATATGCAATAAATAAGGAATTTCATATATAATTTTTGTATCAATTGATTCAATTACATTTACAGATTGTACATTACAAAATAATGCTATTTTTTTCTTAATATAATTAGATATATGACTACTAGTTCTACAAACAATTATATCTACTTGAATACCATTTTCCATTAAATTTCTTACCGAATGTTGAGTAGGCTTAGTTTTTATTTCTCCAGTAGCTGAAATAAATGGTAATAATGTTAAATGAATCATTAATCCATTAAATTTTTTTAATTCCCATTTTAATTGACGTACTGCTTCAATATAGGGTAAAACTTCTATATCCCCTATTGTTCCCCCTATTTCTACTATAATTATATCATAACCAAATTTTCCAATTTTTTTTATATGTTTTTTTATTTCATCAGTTATATGAGGGATAACTTGAACAGTTTTTCCTAAATAAATTCCTTTTCTTTCATTATCTATAACAGTTTTATAAATGAATCCTGATGTAATATTATTTTCTTTGGTGGTAGTTTGATTTAAAAATCTTTCATAATGACCTAAATCCATATCTGTTTCCAATCCATCTTTAGTTACAAAACATTCTCCATGCTCATATGGATTTAAAGTTCCCGAATCTATGTTTAAATAAGGATCTAATTTTAATAAAAAAATTTTATATCCTCTAGACTTCAATAACATTCCTAATGAAGCAGTTACTACTCCTTTTCCCAAGGACGAAGTTACTCCACCAGTAACAAAAACATATTTCGTTTTTACTATAGACATATAATTAAAATATGAATAACATAATTTTTTATATAAATTCGCAAAGAATTTAATGATTTTTTTTTATATTTGCCAAGTTCGGGTAAGTTCTATACAATCTGCTCCTTAATTTAAATCCCTAGGATGGGAACATAGCAAGGACAAAATGTAGTAGTAGCGATGTGATATAGTAAAGCTTGCCCGTTTTTTTTATTCCTTATATATTTTCTTATGGAAGATTTACTAAAATGCACTTTTTGTGGAAAAAAAAAAGAAGATTTAATTATTTTAATATCAGGTATTGATGCACATATTTGCAATTTTTGTGTAGAAAAAAGTTATTCTATTATTCACAATAATATGAGGTCTATTAAAGACAAATCTACTTTAAAAAAAATGAAAAATCCTAAAAAAATAAAATACTTCTTAGATCAAAATATTATGGGGCAAGAAAGAGCAAAAAAAATTATTTCTGTTTCTGTATATGATCATTATAAAAAAATTAATTTTATTAATGAGTCCAATAAAGATGATTTGATTTTAGAAAAATCTAATATATTATTAATTGGAGATACAGGAACTGGAAAAACTTTATTTGCAAAAAGTATTGCAACATTATTAAATGTTCCTTTTGCAATAGCTGATGCTACTGCTTTAACTGAAGCTGGTTATGTAGGTGAAGATGTAGAGTCTATTTTAACTAGATTATTACAATCTGCAAATTATGATGTAAATTCAACAGAAAATGGAGTTGTTTTTATAGATGAAATAGATAAAATAGCTAGAAAAAATGATAATCCATCTATAACCAGAGATGTATCTGGAGAAGGAGTACAACAAGCTTTATTAAAAATATTAGAGGGGACTATTGTATTTGTACCGCCTCAAGGTGGTAGAAAACATCCAGAACAAAAAATGATACCAATAAATACTGATAATATATTATTTATAGCTGGTGGGACTTTTAATGGAATTAAGACTATTATTCGAAATAGAATTAATCAAAATACAATAGGTTTTTTAAAAAAAGAAAAAATTAAAAAAAATGAAAATATTATAGATAATATTTCTCCATTAGATCTAATAAAATTCGGATTAATTCCTGAATTAATAGGAAGATTTTCTATTATAACTCATTTAAATCCTTTGGATAAAAATATATTAAAAAAAATTTTGATTAATCCTAAAAATTCTTTATTGAAACAATATAAACAATTATTCTATCTAGATAAAATAAAATTAGATATAACAAATGAAGCAATAGATATTATCGTAGAAAAAACTTTTAAACTAGGATTAGGAGCTAGAGGTTTACGTGTTTTTTTAGAAAAAATATTATTAGATTATAGATTTAATATAGAAGATACTCAAAATAATTTAAATATTACCAAAGATATAGTTATTAATAAGCTTTCTTCTTTTTAATTAAATTATATAATTTATCTATTAATTCTTTTATTCCTTCTTTTTTCAAAGAAGAAATAAAAATGATATCTTCATTTAATTTTGAAAATTTGTATGAAATATCTTTCTTTAGATTATCATTATCAATTAAATCTGATTTAGATATAGCTAATAAACGTTGCTTTTTTAATAAATTAGAGTTAAAATTGCCTAATTCATTTAATAACATTAAATATTGTTCTTTCTCATTTCTTTTTTCAGGAGAAATCAAAAATAATAAAACCGAATTCCTTTCTATATGTCTTAAAAAATTTATTCCTAAACCTCTACCTTTAGAAGAATTTTTTATAATTCCTGGAATATCTGCTATTGTAAAATTATCAAAATTCTTTTTAATCACTCCTAAAATAGGTCTTATATTAGTAAAAGAATAAGCACCTATTTTTGGTTTTGCATTTGTTATTACAGAAAGTAGGCTAGATTTTCCTACATTAGGAAGACCTATAATTCCTATATCAGCTAATATTTTTAACTCTAAAGTTATCCATTTTCCTTTTGTTTTTATTCCATTTTTAATTGAAGAACAGGCATGATTTTTTTTTTTATAAGAAAAAAAATTTATACCCTTTCCTCCTTGTCCACCTTTAAATAGCATTTTTTTAGTAGAAGATTTAATAAATTCGACAATTTTATTATTACTGGAATCTTTTACAATAGTACCTAATGGGACTTCTATTAAAAGATTTTTACCATTTGAACCATTTTTATTATTTTTTCCACCTGGTTTTCCCGATTGAGCAATCCAATGTTTATGATATCTTAAATGAAAAAAATTATTAATATTAGAATTTCCTTTTATAAATATATGTCCCCCGTTACCACCTGATCCTCTAGATGATTTTTTCTTCATAAAAAATTTATTTTTATAAAAACTTACATATCCAGAACCACCATCTCCACTTTTGCAAAAAATTTTTATAAAATCTATAAAATCATTTTTCATGATGTTTTTAATAAATTATTAATATTTTTTTCTATTAAAATAGATATTCTATTAATAGAAATAGTAGCATCTATTTTTACTAAAAATTTTTTCCATTTTTTATTTTTCCAAATTAATGAAGTTTCTTTTTCGTACTCATTAATTCTTTTTTTCACTATTAAAATATTAGTATCATCAATCCTATTACTTACTTTTCCTCTATTAATTAATCTATCGATAATTATTTTTTTTTTTATTAAAAATGAAAAAATTATATTTATTCTACCTAAAGATAAAATTTTTAAATTCTTTTCTAAAGAAAAAACTTGCTGAATCGTTCTAGGATAACCATCGTAAATTATTCCATTTTTTTTAAGATTTTTTTTTAATTCATTATTTAATATATTGGTAGTAATAGTATCAGGAACTAATTTTCCGCTTTTTATATAATAATTAACTAAATTTCCTAATTTAGTATTTTTTTTCATATGAGATCTAAATATCATACCAGTAGATAAATGAATAAATCCAAATTTTCTTACTATCATTTTAGCTTGAGTCCCTTTTCCACATCCAGGTGGTCCAAATAAAACAATATTTATCATGATTGATTATTAAAATTTTCAAAATCTAAAAGATTATTTATTGATGAAACTATATAATTAAATATAATGAATAGGATTATTTCCATAAATCATAGAAATTGATTCTGAAATTGATTCATTTAATGATGGATGTGGATGAATTGAATTTAATATTTCATAAGCAGTAGTTTCTAATTTTCTAGCTATCATTATCTCTGATATAATATTTATTACGTTTTCTCCTATTATATGACATCCTAACAATTCATCATATTTAGCATCAAAAATTATTTTGATAAATCCATTTGAATTTGTTCCGGTAATTATTTTACTATTAAGAGAATTAAATGAATATTTAGATATTTTAACTTTGTAACCATTTTTTATAGATTCTTCTTCAGTATAACCTATGGAGGCAATTTCAGGATATGAAAGAATACATTTTGGAATATTATTATAATCTATTTTTTGTGGATATAAACCTTTTATGTATTCAATGCAATTAATTGCTTCTCTCATAGCAACACTTGCTAAAGGTGGCGTATTAATTACATCTCCAATAGCATAATAACCAGGAATATTAGTTTGATAATTTTCATTTACAACTATATAACCATTATCAGTTTGAATTCCTATATCTTCTAATCCTAAAAATTTTGTATTTGGAATCATTTGATCTGAATATATCACCATATCTGATTCTAATTTTATAGGATTATTATTTTCTTTTACTTTAAGAATAACAAATGTTTTATTATTTGTTCTATTTATAGAAATAATAGATGAAGATACATATATATTTATTCCAATTTTTTTAAAATAATTATTAAGATAATTAGATATTTCATAATCTCCATTTGAAAAAATTTTTGGATTTGACTCTACAATAATTATTTTTATTCCCATAAAATGATAAAAACAAGCTAATTCTATTCCAATATAGTCTGAACCTATAATTATTATCTTTTTAAGATTTTTATTATATAAAGAAAATGCTTCTTTATATGTTATAATTCTTTTTCCATCATATAAATTTTTTTTTAAATTATGAGTTAATCCAGTAGAAATAACAATATTTTTAGCATAAAATTCCAAATTTTTATTATTATTTTGTATGACTTCAATAGTTTTTCTATTCTTTAATTTAGCTTTTCCGTATATAACATGTATTTTATTCTTTTTTATTAAAGAAAAAATATTATTCTTTATTTTTTTTATTATATTATTACTCTCTAATATTATTTTAGAATAATCAATATTAAAATTATCATAATTTATTCCAAATAAATTTGGATTTTTCTTAATTAACTGTAAAATTTTTATTTTATTTAAAATAAATTTGATAGGAACGCATCCATAATTATAAGAAATACCTCCAATAAAATTTTTTTCTATTATTGCAGTTTTCAATCCTAGTTGAGATGAACGTATAGATGCTACATAACCTCCTGGACCACTACCTAAAATAATTACATCAAAATGCATATGATTATCATATTAAATTATTTTTTTGAAATTAAAAATAAAAGAAAAAATTAAAAATTTTTAATTATATAATAATGAAAAATATATTTTTTTTGTTGAACTTAGTTAAGCAAATGTGAAATAAAAATATTTTAAATGAAATTCTTCTTAGACACTGCTAATTTAAAAGAAATTAAAGAAGCAATAGAAATTGGTTTATTAGATGGAATAACTACTAATCCATCTTTAATTGCTAAAGAATCTATTTTCAATCGAGAACAAATAGAAAATCATTATATATCTATATGTAAATTACTAAAAGAAAAAGAACAAAATATAAGTATTGAAGTTATTGGAAAAACATTTAATGATATTATAAAAGAAGGACAAAAACTATCTCTTTTACATCCAAAAATTATAGTAAAAATTCCTATGAATAAAGAAGGAATAAAGGCTCTTAATTTTTTTTATTCTCAAAAAATAAAAACTAATTGTACTCTAATATTTTCTGTAGGACAAGCGTTATTAGCTGCTAAATTAGGTGCTAATTATATATCTCCATTTATAGGGAGATTAGATGATATTTCTTATAATGGAATAGAATTAGTAAAAGAAATTAAAAATATTTATGAAAAATATAATTTCAATACTAAAATACTAGCTGCATCAATAAGAAACCCCATACATATTATAGAATGTGCAAAAATTGGTGTACATGCAATTACATCTCCTTTAAAAGTAATTTATTCATTATTAGATCATCCTTTAACAAAAATAGGATTAAAAAAATTTTTAAATGATTTTAATCAAAAATTTCTTTAGAATTTTAAATTCAATACTAATGTTAAATTAAATTTTTACTTTATTATCTAATAAATATTGAATTGCTATCGATGTAGGTTTAGGAAGATTTTCATAAAATTTAGATAATTCTATTTGTTCTTTATTTTCAAATATTTCTTCCAAAGAACCATTATCCCTATCTGTAAAATTAAAGTCTTCTAATTTTTTATACAAATCTGATTTTATTAAATTATCTATTTTTTGACTTATCTTATCTAAGATACAAATTGTACAAAATATATTTTTTCCAGTTAATTTTTCTAAATAAATTTTATCTATTATTTCAGTATTTAACGGTGCCTTACTAATATAATCTATATTTAGATCATTCATTTTCGATTAATTTTTTATATAAATATCTTAATTCCTTAGCATTAGCAGAATTAGGATAATTTTTTATATATTCTTTATAAAATTCAAAAAAATCTTTAACCTTATCAAGGTTATATTTAGATATACAAATTTTATATAAAATTTCTTCTTTAAAAATACTATGAGGAAAATAAATTAAAAAATTTTGAAAATAAATAACAGCTGATTCATAACGATGTAAAGAAAAATATAATTTAGATCTATTATATTCTTCATTTTCTAATTTATAATATAAATTATAAATCATTCTATTTACTTCTTGAAATTTACTACTATTTGGATAACTTTTCAAAAAAAAATTAAATTTTTTAATTGCTACTCTCATATAAATTAAATCTAAATCATTATTTAATAAATATAAATAGTAATTTAATACATTTCTAAATAATAATTTTTCGTTTTCTTTATTTACTTTATTTTTTTTATCTATTATATTATCAGTATTAGTATTAGAATGATTATTGATCCTTTTCAATTTTTTTTTATTCATTATTAAATAATAAATAATATAAAAAAATAATAAAAATATAAATAACAATAATATTATTAATTTTGAATTCATTATATTTATTTTTTAAAATTAGATTTTACTTCTTGGTCAAAAATATATAATCCAGTTTTAGAATCTCCTATTAATTTAATCTTATCTAAAAAACTTTTAATTAATATTTCTTCTTCCATTTGTTCTTTTATATACCACTGTAAAAAATCATATGTAAAAAAATCTTTTTCTTGTAAAGATAATTCAACAAGAAAATTAATATTTTTAGATATTATTCTTTCATGATAAAAAATTTCTTGAAAAATTTCTTCTAAAGAATTAGAATTATTATTATTGTTAATAACAATATTATTTATTGTAACTAAACATCCTCTTTTATTAAGATATTTCATTAATTTTAACATATGTTTTCTTTCTTCTTCTGAATGATCATATAAAAAACATGATATTCCTTCAAATCCATTTACTTCTGTCCATGAAGCCATATTCAAATATAATTGGGATGATTCTAATTCTTTATTTAATTGTTTAATTAATTCTATTCTTATTTTTTCTTTTAATTTAAACATTACTAAATAGCTTAATGATTATAATGCAAATTAATTTTTTTTAAATAATTTCGCATATTTTTTTCTAATGTACATGACCCTATTAATAAAGGTAATCTTACATAAGGATTACATATTCCTATTATATTTAATAAAGTTTTTATTCCAGTTGGATTTCCTTCTTTATAAATTAAGTCAATTATATCTATCAATTTATAAAAAATTGAAAAAGATTTATTTATTTTATTTTCTATAGCTAAATTAATCATTTCAGATATCTGTTTAGGGAAACCTTGAGCTATTACTGATATTACACTATCTCCTCCACCTAAAATAATAGGAACGGTTAAAAAATCGTCTCCAGATATGACACTAAAATTAGATATTTTATTTTTTAAAATTCTATAGGATTGCAATATATTTCCGGATGCTTCTTTTATACCTATTATATTTTTTCTAAAATCATTAGCCAAACGTAATACTGTTTCCGGTAAAATATTTGATCCAGTTCTTTTGGGGACATTATAAATAATTAATTTAATATTAGTATTTTCTACTATAGTTTTATAATGTTTATATATTCCATTTTGGGATGGATTATTATAATATGGAGATACTGATAAAACAGCATAAAAATCAGATAAATTTTTTATATTTATTACTTGTTCTATAACATTTCTTGTATTATTATCTCCAATTCCAATTATTAATGGTACTTTCTTAAAATTTGCGGATTTTATACATTCAACTATGTCTCTTTTTTCTTCTATTCTAAGAGTAGAAGTTTCAGCTGTAGTCCCTAATGTAACCAAATAATTAACATTATTTCTTATTACAAATTTTACCAAATTCTCCAATCCATTAAAATCAATACTTCCATTTTTTTTAAAGGGGGTTATTAAAGCTACACCAGTTCCATACAATTTTTCCATATAATTATCACTTAGCATTTCAATCTTAGCATTTCAATATAATCAACGGATGAAGATTCATATTAATTAAAAATATTTTTATTTTTGCTTTTCTATTTTAAAAAAAAACATAATAATATTTAATCCATATAATTTTTAATTATTATTTATTATATAATAAAATTCATTATGTTAATTATTTCTTCAATTTTTAGAACAAATTTAGAAAAAAATTACCATAAAATTAAAGAAAAAAAATAATATAAGTAATTCATTTTAATTAATAATTTATTAAGAAAATATGTAGATAAATAATTAGAAATTATAATTATTATATAAATTAAAATTTATAATTTTTCATTTTTTTAAGCATTTAAGTTATAAAGTTATTCATGAAAAATTTTTTTATTATTTCATCGTTATTAGATAATGATTTTTATAAGTTTACAATGCAAAATGCTATTATAAAACTTTTTCCATTAGTAAAAGCTAAATATGAATTTATTAATAGAGGAAAGTATTTTTTTCCAAAAAATTTTTCTAAAATTTTAGAAGAAAATTTAAATAATATGGCATATTTAAAGCTTTCAAATGATGAAAAAAAATATTTAGAAAAATATTGTCCTTATTTAGATAAATCTTATATAGATTTTTTAGATAAATATCAATTTAATCCTAAAGAAGTAAAAATTTTTCAAAAAGGAACCTCTATTAAAATGAACATAGAAGGACTATGGTATAGAACTATACTATGGGAAGTACCTTTAATGGCTATTATTTCTGAATTATATTATAAATTAACAGGAACAAAACCATTTTCTGATAAAAAAATACAGATTTTAACCAAAGAAAAAATAAAAAAATATAAAAAATTAAAGGTAAAAATTGGAGAATATGGAACTAGAAGAAGATATTCTTTTAATGTACATAAATTAGTATTAAATCTTTTAGTAGAAGAAGCAAAACCAATTTTTGTTGGTAGCAGCAATATTTATTTATCTAAATTTTTCTCCATAAAACCTATAGGGACTCAAGGACATGAATGGATTATGTTTCACGCTGCTAAATATGGATTTAATTTAGCTGATCAAATTGCCATGGAAAATTGGTTAAATATATATAATGATAAATTAGGAATAGCATTATCTGATACATATACTTCTAAAATTTTTTTTAAAAATTTTAATGAAAAGTTATCTAATATTTATTTAGGCATTAGGCATGATAGCGGTGATCCAATTTCTTTTATAAAAGAAACTATAAAACATTATAAAAAGTTTAAAATTAATCCTAATAAAAAAAAAATTATATTTTCAGATAATTTAAATCCATATAAAGTACAATATATATCAAAATTTTGTAAAAATAAAATAATACCTATTTTTGGAATAGGAACAAATTTTACGAATGATGTGGGGTTACCTTCTATGAAGATTGTAATAAAAATGACAAAAATATTTTTAAGAAAAAAATGGATATCAGTAGTAAAACTTTCTAATTCAAAAGAAAAATCTACTGGAGAAAAAAAAATGATTTTTATAGCAAAAAAAATGCTCAGTTTATTATAAAATAATTTTTACTATTAATATGAAAATAGAGTCCAAAAATATAGAAAAATCAAGTTATATTCAAAAAAAAAGTTTTTATATTAAAAATTATGGATGTCAAATGAATCTTTCTGATAGCGATATAATTACATCTATTTTATTAAAAAACGGATTTTACTTATCAAATAATATTAAAGATGCAAATATTATTTTATTTAATTCTTGTTCAATTAGAGAAAAACCAGAAATAATTTTAAAAAATCATATAGAAGAATTAAAATATTTAAAAAAAAATGGAGTTTTATTTGGAGTTTTAGGATGTTTTTCAAAAAAATTTAAAGATTCTTTATTAAAAAAATCTAAGATAGATTTTTTTATAAAACCTAATTCATATAAAATAATACCTAACATTATTATTTCTTTAAAAAAAGGGAAAAAAGATAAAATTCATTATAATAATTATCATCATCAAAATAACAGCAGCGAATCTTATGAAGATATTACACCGTATAGAATAAAAAATAAAAGTATAACTACATTTTTAAGTATAATAAGAGGATGTAATAATATGTGTACTTTTTGTATTGTTCCTTTTACAAGAGGTAGAGAGTTGAGTATTAATCCCGATTATATAATTAAAGAATGTTATAAATTATATAAAAAGGGATATAAAGAAGTAGTTTTACTAGGACAAAATGTAAATTCTTATAAATGGAACAATAATAATAAAGATCAAACAATAAATTTTGCTAATCTATTAAAAATTATAGCTGAAAATTTTCCTAAAATAAGAATTCGTTTTACTACATCTAATCCACATGATATGTCTGATGATGTTTTAATAACCATAAGTAAATATAATAATATATGTAAACATATTCATTTACCAGTTCAATCAGGTAGCAATAAAATTCTTAAATTGATGAATAGAAAATATTCACGTGAAAATTATCTATTTTTAATTAAAAAAATCAGAAATATCATTCCTAATTGTTCTATATCACATGATATAATGATAGGATTTTGCAATGAAAACGAAAAAGACCATTTAGATACCATAAGTTTAATGAATAAGGTTAAATATAATTATGGATATATGTTTTCTTATTCGCCTAGACCAGGTACTTATGCTGATAAAAAATTAATTGACAATGTTCCTAAATATATAAAAAAAAGAAGATTAAAAGAAATAATAACATTACAAAAAGAACATTCTTTATTTAGAATGAATGAATTTTTAGGAAAAAATCAAGAAATATTAATAGAAGGAGAATCTAAAAAAAATCACGAACATTGGTACGGAAGAAATTCACAAAATTTAGTGGTAGTTTTTCCAAAAAAAAAACATTTAAAAATAGGAGAATTGGTATTAGTCAATATAATAAAATATACATCAGCTACATTGATAGGACATATTATTTAAATAAAAAAAAATGGAATCTATTCAAAATATAAAACAAAAATTTGGAATTATTGGGCATGATTATGCCTTACATAGAGCATTAGAAAAATCTATTCAAGTAGCACCTACAGATATTTCTGTATTAGTTTTGGGAGAAAGTGGAGTTGGAAAAGAATTTATTCCAAAAATAATTCACCAATTTTCTTGTCGAAAACATAATTCTTATATTGCTATTAATTGTGGTGCAATTCCAGAAGGAACAATTGATAGCGAATTATTTGGTCATGAAAAAGGATCTTTTACTGGAGCCGTAAATACGCGAAAAGGTTATTTTGAAGTAGCTGATGGAGGTACTATATTTTTAGATGAAATTGGAGAATTGCCTTTAACTACACAAGTTCGTTTATTAAGAATTTTAGAATCTGGAGAATTTATTAAAGTAGGATCTTCCAAGATTCAGAAAACTAATATCCGTATTGTGGCAGCTACTAATATAAATATGTTAGAATCTATACAAAAAAGAAAATTTAGAGAAGATTTATATTATCGTCTAAATACAGTAGAAATAAAAATTCCTCCATTAAGAAAACGTAAAAATGACATAAAATTTCTATTCGAGAAATTTTCTTATTTCTTTTCTGATAAATATAATATGCCTCCAATTAAATTTACTGAAGACTCTTTAAAATATATTGAAGATTATAATTGGCCGGGAAATATTAGACAATTAAAAAATTTAATTGAACAGATTTCTATATTAGAAACTGAAAGATATATAAGTTTAGAAAAATTAAAAGAATATATTCCAAATAATGTTCCATCATTATCATTAAAAAATAATCATATTAATCAATCATTTTTTCATAATTTTTCTAGCAGAGAAATAGATTTTATCTATAAAATATTATTTGATATGAAAAAAAGTTACAATGATTTGAAAAATATAGTATATCAATTAATAAAAAATAATTCAAATAATAGATTTAATAGAGAAAACCAACATCTTATTTATCAAATTTTTGGAAGAAATATTATTGCTCAAACTCATTCAGATAAAAAAAGTAAAAATATCACTACTACTGAAAAAATTTTTCATCAAAATGATCATGGTATTGATCTAGAATATGAAGAAGTACAAAATAATTTATTAAAAAATAAAGATTATTTTGATTCATTTTCATTGCAAAAAAAAGAAATTGAATTTATAAAAAAAGCTTTAAAAAAAAATAATGGAAAAAGAAAAAAAGCTGCAGAAGAACTAGGAATTTCAGAAAGGACATTATACAGAAAAATAAAACAATATGGATTATAGATTTATAAATTTCAACCAACATATTTTTAAAATAAACGATTTATATCGATTATATATTATAAATTTTATTAGTTTTATTATTGTAATAATTTCTATTTTTTTTATATTAATAATCTTAATACAAAACCCGAAAAAGGAAAGTATTAATCAGTCTTTCATGGAAAAAAATTTTAGATTTTTTGGAATCAAAAGAACTAATACATTTTTAGATAACATAACATGGTTATTATCTATAACTATATTAGTTCTTATTTTAATTTTTAATTTTTTATTAAAAAAAATTAATTATTAAACATGTCATAATGACATCTGACATTTTATTATAATTAATAAAAATATAAATAATTTTCAATTTGGCATGTTTTTGGCTCTAATATTAAAAGAATCGTAAAAAATTATTGAAATTATGGTGGAAGTAAAAATTAAACCTTTATCCGATCGTGTTCTTGTGTTACCTGATCCGGCTGAAACTAAAACATCATCTGGAATAATAATACCAGATACAGCAAAAGAAAAACCACAAAAAGGAACAGTAATAGCAATAGGAAAAGGAAAAAAGAACGAACCTATGAATTTAAAAAAAGGTGATAGAGTTTTATATGGAAAATATTCTGGAACAGAATTAAAATGGGAAGGAGAAGAATATTTAATAATGCGTGAATCTGACATTATAGCTATTATATAAATGAAATGATATGATGTAATAAATTATTAATAATTTTATTACACAATAAATAATATTTAGATATTAATTTTAATTAAATTTAGATATTAAATTTTTTAGAAAAAATTAATAAAATTATGGCAAAAGATATTAAATTCGATATTGAAGCAAGAGATAAATTAAAAAAAGGAGTTGATGCACTAGCTAACGCGGTAAAGGTAACATTAGGACCAAAAGGTCGTAATGTTGTATTACAAAAATCATTTGGGGGACCTCAAGTAACTAAAGATGGAGTTACTGTAGCTAAAGAAATTGAGCTAGATGATTCTATAGAAAACTTAGGAGCTCAAATGGTAAAAGAAGTAGCTTCAAAAACTAATGATGTTGCTGGTGATGGAACCACTACCGCTACTGTATTAGCTCAAGCTATTGTTAGAGAAGGACTAAAAAATGTTGCTGCTGGTGCTAATCCAATGGATTTAAAAAGAGGAATAGATAAAGCTTTAGGTGGTGTAATTCGTGATTTACGAAAACAATCTAGAGAAGTAGGTGGTAATACAGAAAAAATTAAACAAGTTGCATCTATTTCTGCAAATAATGATGAAAAAACTGGAGCTTTAATAGCTGATGCTTTTGAAAGAGTTGGTAGAGAAGGAGTAATTACAGTAGAAGAAGCTAAAGGAACTGATACATCAGTTGATGTAGTAGAAGGAATGCAATTTGATAGAGGATATCAATCCCCTTATTTCGTAACAAATACGGAAAAAATGATAACAGAATTTGATCAACCTCAAATTTTATTATCAGATAAAAAAATAGCTGGTATGAAAGATTTACTACCTATATTAGAACCTGTTGCTCAATCAGGTAAGCCATTGCTTATTATTTCTGAAGAAGTTGAAGGTGAAGCATTGGCTACATTGGTAGTAAATAAAATAAGAGGTACACTAAAAGTAGCTGCTATTAAGGCTCCTGGATTTGGAGATAGAAGAAAAGCTATGTTAGAAGATATAGCAATTTTAACTGGAGGAACAGTAATTTCTGAAGAAACAGGAAGTAAATTAGAAGATGTCAAATTAGACATGTTAGGAAAAGCAGAAAGAGTAATTATAGATAAGGATAATACTACTATTGTTAATGGAGGTGGAAGAAAAAAAGAAATTAGATCACGTATAGATCAAATAAAAGCTCAAATCGAAACTACAACATCAGATTATGATAAAGAAAAATTACAAGAACGTCTTGCAAAATTAGCTGGTGGAGTAGCTGTTCTTTATGTAGGTGCTGCATCTGAAGTAGAAATGAAAGAGAAAAAAGATAGAGTTGATGATGCATTAAATGCTACTAGAGCTGCCGTTGAAGAAGGAATTGTTGCTGGAGGAGGTGTAGCTTTAGTTCGTGCAATAAAAGCTTTAAACAATATAAGAGGCGATAATTCAGATCAAGATACTGGAATACAAATAGTAAGAAGATCATTAGAAGAACCTTTACGTCAAATAGTTGCTAATGCAGGAGGAGAAGGTTCCGTTGTAGTAGCAAAAGTTGCAGAGGGTAAAGGAGATTATGGTTATGATGCTAAAAATGGAGAATATAAAAATATGATATCTGAAGGTATAATAGATCCAACAAAAGTAGCTAGAGTCGCATTAGAAAATGCTGCTTCAGTTTCAGGAATGTTATTAACTACAGAATGTGTTGTTACAGAAGTAAAAAAAGAAGAAGCTAATGCAGCACCTCCAATGCCAGGTGGTGCAGGTGGTGGAATGGGTGGAATGATGTAATATATATTCCAATAATTTTATTTACTTTATTATATTTTTTAAATAAAAATAGTGTCATTTTGGACACTATTTTTTTTATATTTTATATATATCACTTTTTTATTCCCATTTTCCTTGAATTTTCATTGTTTTTTCAATAACATCTCTAACACAACCGCGGCCACCTTTTTTTGAGGATATATACTTAGATATATCTTTCACTTCTTGTACTGCATCTATTGGTGAACATGGTAAGGCTACTTCCTTCATTATTTCAATATCAGGCATATCATCCCCCATATAAAGCACATTATTTTTGGAAATATTTATATTATTACAATATTTATCCAAATAATTTTTTTTGTTAATTACTCCCTGATAAATATGACGAATATTTAATTTTCTTAATCTTTTAAATACCATTAAATCTGATCCTCCAGTAATAACACATAAATTATATCCTTTATTATTAGCTATTTGAATAGCATAACCATCTTTAGCAAACATATGACGGACCATTTCTCCATTAGGAAATAAACTAAGCACACAATTTGTTAATACTCCATCCACATCAAATATAAAAGTATTAATATCTTTCATTAGATCTATATATTTTCTCCTCATAATAAATCTAATTATCCCATTATTTTAATCATTATTCATAAAAATAATAGTAATAATAATATGTTGTATTATATTATATTTTTAAATCTTTTTGATTATCTTTGATATCTTTTTGATGCTTTTTTAAATCTTTTTGATTATCTTTGATATCTTTTTGATGCTTTTTTAAATCTTTTTGATTATCTTTGATATCTTTTTGATGCTTTTTTAAATCTTTTTGATTATCTTTGATATCTTTTTGATGCTTTTTTAAATCTTTATAACTTCTTTTAAAATTCTTTTTATTTTTTTTAAAATCTTTTTGATGACGTTCTGATATAACTTCTTGTCCTTTTTCCTTTATAATAAACTTAACCATATCATCAAGTATATTTTTAAATTTTGAAAAATCTTCTTTATATAAATATATTTTATGTTTTTTATATGTTATTTCACCAACTTCAGAAAAATTTTTCTTACTTTCAGTAATTGTTAAATAATAATCACCAGCTCTTGTTTCTCTCGCATCAAAAAAATATGTTCTACTTCCTGTTTTTAAAGTTCTTGAACAAATCTCATTTCTTTCTTTGACTTTTTCGTCCATTCCAATATTTAATGTTGAATATATAAAACAAATCTAAATAAAAAAAAACTATTATAGTACTTTTTTTTATTTTTTTAAATTTTTAAAAATTTTTCCATTATCCAATTCTATAAGTAAATTATAATCAGATATATAATTCATATCATTAGTAATAATAATAATAATACTTTTATAAAATTCTTTTTGAATAAAATTCATAATTGTTATTTTAGTTTTATTATCCATTGCGGAAAAACTATCATCAAAGATTATTATTTTTGGATTTCTTATAATAGCTCTTGCTATACATATTTTTTGTTTTTGTCCACCAGATAAATTAATACCTTTTCCACCTATAATAGTATCGTAACCATTATTAAAATCAAAAATATCTTCTTCCATCATAACATTTTTCATAATACGATAAATACTATTATAATGTATTCTTTTATACGCTCCTAATGTAACATTATTATAAATAGAATCTGAAAATATAAAAGATTCTTGAGGAACATAGCCAATATTACTCCTATAATCATATAAATTATAATTAACAATAGGTGTATCATTCATCAATATTTCTCCATCATTTGGATCATATAATCTAGATAATAATTTTGCTACAGTTGTTTTTCCGGACCCTGTTTTTCCTGTTAATACTAATGTATTACCCCCATTTAAAATAAATGATATATTATTAATTATATTAGTACTATTACCATAATTAAAACTAACATTATTAAATTGAATCTTTTTAACAAATTTTATTTTTGTTAATATTCCATTTCCAATATTATACATTTTTGATTTTTCTCTTAAAAATTCATTTATTCTATTATTTGAAATTTTTGCTCTTTCTATTATAGTAATTACCCAACCCAATATAATAATAGGAAATATTAATATATTTATATAAGTAAAAAATTCAACAATGACACCTATTTCTTTTATATCTCCTTCAAAATACTTTTTACTACCAAAAAAAAGTACAAAAACATGACTAAGACCAATAAAAAAAATTATTATAGAAGATAAAACTGTTTCAAATTTTGCTAAAATAACATTTTTATTTTTATAATCTAATACAATTTTTTTATGTTTATTAGAAAATAAAAGTTCTGCTGAAAAGGATTTTACAATTTGAATTCCTGAAAATGTTTCCTGAACAAAAGAAGATATATAAGACTGCATTTTTTGCACACATTTTCCATTTTTAGAAATATTAATACTTATCCAATAAATTAAAATAAAAAGAATAGGAATAGGAGAAAGAACATAAAAAGTTAAAGATTTATTTATTCGAAACATTTGTATAAAAACAATAAAAAAAAGAATGGATAAATTTATAAAATACATCATTCCAGGTCCTATATATTGTCTTATAAAAGAAATATCTTCTGTCAACCTATTCATTAAATCTCCAGTAGAATTTTTATTATAAAAATACAAATCTAACTTTTGATAATGTAAAAATATATCATTTTTAATATCAAATTCAATCATTCTAGATGTAGTAATAATAAACTGCCTCATATAATATTTTACAAATCCTCCTATAATAGGAACTATTAATATTATAACAGCATTAAAAAAAATTTCTTTTTTAAATAAAGCAATATTTTTATTATTTGATAAATCTAAAAATAAATTTTTAATTGAATTGATAGATTTTCCTATATAAGGAATTGGGATAACAGTTAAAATATTTGAAATAAAAATTAATATTAATCCAAAAAATAAACGTGATTTATATTTTTTACAATACTTTTCGCTAAAAGTTAGTAAATCATTCATATATATAAAAAAAATAAAAATATAAACTTTTTTAGTTTAATTTTTTATTTATATAATTGTAAATATTAATTATTCAATATTATTTAGCAAAATGTCAATAAGAAGACAATTTAGAATAAAAGTATTACAATTCTTATATGCACAATATTTATCTAATATAGATTTCTATCAAATAGAAAAAAATCTGCTGAAAAGTATTGAAGAATTAAATAATCTATATTTATCTCTTCTTTGTTTAACATTAACCATTAGAGATAATATATTAATTCTAGAAAAAAAAATTCCTTATAAAAAACTAAATTTTGCAAAAAATTTTGCTCATAACTTTATTATAAAAACTTTATACAAAAATAAATATTTATTAGAATTACATAATTCTTCCAAAAATATATGGAAAAACAATAATATAATCGTTTTTTATTTCATAAAAAAAATGAATAAATTACCATTAAAAGAAAATTTTAATTCTATTAAAGATGAAAAACTTTTTTTTATAAAAAATTATCAAAACTTATTTTCATCTAACATAAAATTATTAGATTTTGTAGAAGAATTTTATTCTAATGGATTAGAAAATTATTCTATTGCTCATAATATAGTTTATAAAACTTTTCTTCTTATAAATAGTCAAAATTCTGATAAATTTAAATTATATAATTTCTATGAAGATATTGAAAATAAAAAATTTATTATTAATTTATATTGGAATACCATTCTACATAAAAAAGAATTGAATATAATAATAAAACGTACATCAAAAAACTGGAATATTAAAAGAATAGCAATTATAGAATTAATTATATTACAAATGGCTACTTGTGAATTTTTATATTTTCCTAATATTCCTCCTAAAGCTACAATTAATGAGTATATAGAAATATCGAAAATATTTTGTATGGAGAAAAGTAAAAATTTTATTAATGGGATATTAGATAATATCTATAAATCTTTAGAAAAACAAAAAAAATCTAATAATTATGTATAACAAATTATTATTTCAACAGAATTCTGTTCTTAATACAATCTGTATGTTTTCATTAATTTCTATTATATTTTATTTTTTCATGATTAGACCGCAAATACAAAGACAAAAAAAAGAAAGAAATTTTCAAGAAAATTTAGAAAAAGGAAAATATATAGTAACAAATTCAGGAATACACGGAAAAATTATAGAAATAACAAAAAATTTTTGTATTCTAGAAACTGTATTGGGAAAAATAAAACTTGAAAAAAGTACAATATCTAAAGAATTAACACAACTTAGATATAATAATATTTATAAAAAAGAATATGAAAAATAAAATATTAAAATAAAAATGAAATTAATAGGAATAACTGGAAATATGGGAACTGGAAAAACTTTATTTTCATCATTTTTAAAAAAAACTGGAATCCCAGTTTATTGTTCAGATGATAGAGGAAAAATTTTAATGAATAATCAAAATGTAATAAAAAAAAATATTATAAGATCTTTTGGCAAAGAATCTTACAAAAAAAATAAATTAAACAATTTTTTTTTATCAAAAAAAGTTTTTAGTAATCCACCAGCATTAAAATTATTATGTTCTATTGTTCATCCTTGGATTAATTTAGATTTTGAAAAATGGAAAAAAAATGTTTCAATAAACAATCCTTTATATATAATCAAAGAATCAGCAATTTTATTTGAAAGTGGTTTTTATAAAAAATGTGATATAATCATAACATTGACTTCATCTTTAAATAAAAAATTAGAAAGAATTATAAATAGAAATAAATTATCTGAAGAAGATATTATCAATCGCTTAAATAATCAAAAAAAATTTCTAAAAAAAGAGAAAATCAAAGAAAGTATTAATAATATTGTTATTAACAACAACTCATCAAAAAATGAACTACAAGATAAAGCAAATTTTATTTTAAAAAAAATATAAAAATGGGAAAAGGTGATAAAAAAACTAGAAGGGGGAAAATTGTAAATAAAACATATGGAAAAACACGTCCTAATTCAAAAAATTTAAAAAAAAGAAAAAAGAAAAAAAAATAAAAAAAATTAATTTTAATTATTTCTTGTTATCATCAAAAACTGATATAAAATATGCTAAATTAGTCAAATCCCCTAAAGCTGCAATAATATAAGTCATAGCAGCTAAATTTAACGAACTTTTTACTTGAGAATATTCTTTATAATTAACTAAATTTTTTTTCTTTAACCAATTTAAAGCCCTTTTACTCGCATCAAATTCTATAGGTAATGTAATTAATGAAAAAATAACAATTAATGAAAATAATATTATTCCAATTTTTAGAATAATTGAATATTTTCCTTCAGAACTATAAAAAATAGCTAAACCATATATAATAGATAGATGAGTAATTCTTGAACTAAAATTTAAAATAGGTACTAAATTATCTCTTAATTTTAATAAAGTTCCACCTAATTTATGTTGCATAGCGTGACCACATTCATGCGTAGCTATGGCAATAGATACTGCATTTTTTTTAAAAAAAACATTTTTACTTAAATTTATTGTCTTGTTTAATGGATTATAATGATCAGTCAAATTACCATTTACTAAATGAACATTAACGTCATTAATTCCATTATCCATTAACATTTTTTCTGCTATTTCTTTCCCAGATAAATTAGATTTCACATAAAATTTAGAATAATGATTTAATCTAATTTTAATAATTGTATTAATAATGATATTAAATAGTAAAAAAATACCAGTAATTAAATAATAATTATCCATAATATTATCTATTATATCAATCAACAAAAATATTAATTTTTTATTAAAAACGAAAATATAATATAAATTAGTGTTAAATGCATCAAATAAAATTTGACAATTAATTTATGAATATTCCAATAAATAAAAATCTAAAAAGAGTAGTAATTATTGGTGCTGGATTTTCTGGGATACAAGTTGCAAAAAAATTAAGAAGAGATAAATATCAAGTAGTACTTATAGATAAAAATAATTATCATACTTTCCAACCACTATTATACCAAGTAGCTACTGCAGGGTTAGAGCCAGATTCCATAGCACATTCTATTAGAAATATAATAAAAAATACAAAAAACTTTTTTTTTAGATTAGCTAATGTTGATTATATCAGCACTAAAAAACAAATAATATATACTAATGTTGGAGAATTATTTTATGACTACTTAATTATTGCAACTGGATCTATTACCAATTATTTTGGAAATAAAAATATTGAATATTATTCATTACCAATGAAATCAATTCCAGAAGCTTTGAATTTAAGAAGTCTTATATTACAAAATTTTGAGTATTCTTTATTAACAAATAATCAAAAAAAAAAAAAAAGACTTATGACATTTGTAATTGTAGGAGGTGGACCAACTGGAGTAGAATTAGCGGGTGCCTTAGCCGAAATGAAAAAATATGTAATTCCTCATGACTATCCAGATTTAGATAATAAAAATATGGATATTCATTTATTACAAGCATCTCCAAGACTTTTAGATGGAATGTCTAAAACATCTGCTGAACAAGCTTATAAAAATTTAAAAGAATTAGGAGTAACTATATGGTTAAATTGTTTAGTAAAAGATTACGATGGAAAAGTAGTATTAATAGAAAAAGATAAAAATATAGAAACTGCTAATGTTATATGGGCTGCTGGAGTTAAAGGAGCAATTATAAAAGGTTTTTTAAAAGAAGATATAGAAAATAATAGGATATTAGTTAATAATTATCTCAGAACTATAAAATATAAAAATATATTTGCTATTGGAGATATTGCTTACATGAAAAAAAATAAATTTTATCCAAATGGACATCCAATGACAGCACCACCTGCTATACAACAAGGAAATTATTTAGTTAAAAAATTTAATTTATTATTAATAAACAATGAAAATATAGATAAAAATTATCCTCCATTCATTTATAAAAATCTAGGATCAATGGCTACCATAGGTAGAAATAAAGCTGTTTGTGATTTTTCGTTTATAAAATTAAAAGGATTTTTAGCATGGATAATTTGGATGTTTGTTCATTTAGTAAGTTTAGTAGGATTTAGAAATAGAGTAATAGCATTAACAAATTGGATTATTCAATATTTTCAATATAACAAAAGTGTTCGATTAATTATCAGACCATTTTGTAGAAAAAAAAAAGTTTTATGAAAAATTTTCTTCTTTTACAAATAAGAAATATTTACTATTAGAAATATTATTAATTAAATATTATTATTTTTATTAAGTACTATCCATAATATAAAATAATTTTTATTGGATAAGAAAAAATAAATTATTAGTTTTATTAAATATAATATTCTAACATTTATTATTTTTATAAATATTCTCATTAAAATCCAGTTAATGCTGATTTTATTTCTATATTAAATTTATAAAATTATATGGAATAGATAGGATATAATTAATTTTTCTTAAAAATTTTTATATTACAGGTTTTTAAAATATAACTAAATTATTATTATATTATATTAATAATAATAGTTTTATATATTTTTTTACCTAATTTAATTAATTAATATTGGAAATAAATTATCATCTTAATATATTATTTTTTATAATTAAATTAGTCATTTTGCAAAAACTAATTGTGTTCTTTTTTTCATCAAAAATGTTACATTTTACTAAATGTAACATTTTTCCCTTATGAAAAATTTCTGCTTCGGCTAATAAAAATCCCTTTTTAACATATTGAACATGATTAGATGATATTTCAATATTAAATAGACTAAATTTATAAAATTTTTTTTCATCGTTTTTTAAATTTAAAAAAGACAAAGAACATCCTACTGATTCAGCAAAAGAAACAATTACACCACCATGTAAATATCCAAAAGGATTTAATAATTTAGACCTGATAGGTATTTTGGCTATTAAAAATTTAATATCAGAAGATATAAAAATAAATTTTATGTTTAAAATATTTAAAAAATTATTATTTTTTAATCTATTTAATTCCATTAATAATTTTCTTGTATTTTTAATCATTTTTGTTGAAAAAAAAATTTTACATATTATAATGAAAAATTATAATCATAAACATAAAATAGATAAAAATTTAATTCCATTAATAGATAAAATCCATAATAAAATTATTGGTTTTGATAACAAAGAAATTATCCATAAAAATGGATTATTACATAGTGCTGTATCTGTATTTATTTTTGATAAAAGAAAAAATAACTTAATGTTACAAAAAAGATCTTTAAAAAAATATCATTCTCCTTTACTTTGGACTAATACATCTTGTAGTCATCCAACCAAATATGAATCTATTTTAGAAGCTGCTCATCGTTGTTTAAATAATGAAATGGGCTTTGATTGTCACTTAGAATATAAATTTTTTTTCAATTACTATGAAAAATTTGATAATGGAATTATTGAAAATGAAATAGATTATGTTTTTATAGGATATTCCGAAAAAAATCCAAATATCAATTATGAAGAAGTAGATAATTGGAAATGGATATCTTTAAAAGAATTGTTAAAAGATATTTATATATTTCCACATATATATACAGTCTGGTTGAAAATTATTCTTAAAAATTATATTCACAAATTAAAAATAAAATGAAAATTATTATAAGTAAAAAAGGTTATTTCAGTTCTGCTCATAGATTATATAATAAAAATTGGGATCACAACAAAAATTTAAAAATATTTGGAAAATGTGGTAATTTAAATTACCATGGTCATAATTATGAATATATTGTAAGTTTAAGAGGTAGAATAAATAAAGAAACAGGATTACTATTTAATTTAGAAAAATTAAAAAATATTCTTAAAAAAGAAATAGAAGAATATTTTGATCATAAAAATATTAATTTAGATTTAAAAGAATTCCGTTTGATTAATCCTACTATGGAAAATATAGTAATTTTTATGTGGAATAAAATTATCAAAAAAATCCCTTCAAATCTAGAATTAAAAATAACTTTATATGAAACAAAAAATAACTTTGTTGAATATTATGGAGAATATTGAAAATAATGAAAAATTTTTTTAAAACATCATTATATGATACTCATATAAAATTAGGTGCAAAAATGATTAATTATTCAGGATTTTATATGCCATTACAATATACATCTTCTATAAAAGAACATATATATGTAAGAAAATATTCTGGAATTTTTGATGTAAGTCATATGGGTAAATTAATTATCAAAGGAAAATCTTCAAAAGATTTTATCCAAAGATTAACCACAAATGACTTAAATGAAATAAAAATAGGAATGGCTCAATATACATGTTTAATTAATAATAAGGGTGGAATTATTGATGATTTAATTATTTATCAATTAAATAAATATGAATATTTATTAATAGTTAATGCAATAAATATTGAAAAAAATAAAAACTGGATAATTAATAATATAAAATTATTAAAATATGAAAAATTAGAACTAATTGATATTTCTAATAATAATTCTTTATTATCTATACAAGGACCATTATCCATGTATTATATTAAACAATTAACATCTATTCCTTTAGAACAAATACATTTTTATCATTTTAGAATAGGAAAAATATGTGGGATCGATAATATTTTAATATCTCGTACAGGATATACTGGATCTATAGGATTTGAAATTCTTGTATCCAATAAATATGTAAAAGAAATTTGGAATCAAATAATAAATATAGGAAATGGAAAAATTATCCCATGCGGAATTGCTAGTAGAGATTCATTAAGACTAGAAATGGGGTATAGATTATACGGAAAAGATATTTCAGAAAAAATTACTCCTATAGAATCCGGTTTATCTTGGATAGTAAAATTTACTAAAAAATTTATTTCAAGAGAAATCTTAGAAAAACAAAAAAAAACGGGATTTCATAAAAAATTTATTTCTTTTTTTATACGAAAAGAAGATAATTTTATTCCTAGAAATGGATATTCATTAGTAGATAAAAATAAAAATAAAGTAGGAATAATTACCTCTGGTAATTATTCCCCTATTTTAAAAAAATGTATAGGATTAGGATATTTATTTAAAAATGATAATGAAGAAAATTTATTATTTATTATAGCTAGAGGAAAAAAAATTCCTATTTTTAGAAAAAAAATACCTTTTATAAAAATTAATAATTTATAATAAAAAAATTATATATAACAATATTAATATTATTAATATAAACTTAAAAAATTTTAAAAAAAATATTCTATTATCATTTCCTATTATTTTTACCCAATTTGGGACAATATGTATAGGATTATTTGATAACCTAATGGTAGGATATCTTGGAAAAGAAGCAATTGCTTCAGTATCATTGGCAAATTCAGTTTTTTTTATGTTAATAATTTTTGGATTAGGTATGTCTATGGCTATTCCTCCATTGATTTCCTATGCAGATGCAAAAAAAAATTATAAAGAAGTTGCTATGATATTTTACCATAGTATGGTATTAAATTTTATTTTATCATTAGTTATGTATGGATTAGTACATATATTTTTTTATGCATCTCCTTATTTCGAACAACCTAAAGAAATCATGGATCAAACAATCTCCTTCCTAAAAATTTTATCCATTTCTTTTTTTCCATGGATAATGTTTGAAATATTTAGAAAATTTTCAGAAGGGTTGCAAATAGTTTATCCTAGTCTTATTATAACTTGGTTAGCGGCAATTATTAACGTAATATTAAATTATTTATTTATAAATGGATATTTAGGATTTCCTAAATTAGGTTTTATTGGGGTTGCTTATGCAACTTTAATATCAAGAATTATTATGTTAATCGGAATTTCTTTTATATTATATCTTAAATATAATAAAATTAGATTTTATGTTAATTATTTAAAATTTTTAACTTTAGAAAAAACATATATAAAAAAAATATTAAAAACTGGAATTCCATCTGGATTACATATGTTATTTGAAATGGGATCATTTGCTGTATCTTCATTTATATCAGGAAAATGCGGAATAAAAGTTTTAGCGGCTCACCAAGTGGTTATTAATCTTGTATCTTCTACTTTTCTTATAATTACAGGTTTTTCTATTACAGCTACAATCAGAATTAGTAATCAATTAGCTTTAAAAAAATATTATAAATTAAATAAAATAGGATTGGCTATTATTTTTATGGGGTCCATTGTTATGTTAATATGCAGTTTAATATTTATCTATTTTAGAAATGAAATTCCTTATTTTTATATAAAAAAAAATGATTATGAAATAATACCTATCATAGAAAAAATGATTATAATTGCTAGTATTTTTCAAATATCTGATGGAATTCAAGGGATCACTATAGGAATATTAAGAGGATTACAAGATTTTAAAATACCTATGTGGATTAGTTTTTTTTCTTATTGGATTATAGGATTACCTATCTCTTGGTTTTTATCATTAAAAATGGGTGGAATTGGTGTATGGATTGGAATAGGAATAGGATTAACCATATCATCTATATTACTTATTATAAGATATAACATAGTAATAAAAAATATTATCAAATATCAAAAAAAAATATCTACAATAAAAAAAATTTAACAATTATATTATGGCAGGAAATACTTTCGGTAATCTATTTAAAATTACGACTTTTGGAGAAAGTCATGGAGAAGCTTTAGGAGGAATAATTGATGGATGTCCTTCTGGAATAAACATTGATATGAAAAAAATTCAGTTTGATTTAAATAGAAGAAGACCAGGACAATCATTGATTGTTTCTTCAAGAAATGAATTAGATAAAGTGCATTTTTTATCTGGAATATTTGAAGGAAAAACAACTGGAACTCCTATAGGATTTATTATCTATAATAAAGATAAAAAATCAGAAGATTATAAAAATTTACAAAATACTTATAGACCATCTCATTCCGATTTTACTTATGAAAAAAAATATGGAATAAGAGACTATAGAGGAGGGGGTAGATCATCCGCAAGAGAAACAATTTGCAGAGTAGTAGCTGGATCTATAGCAAAACAAATTATAAAAAATATAAAAATAATTTCTTATGTTTCCAGTATAGGAGATATATCGATAAATAAACCTTATCAAAAATTAAATCTATCTATAGATTCTATTGAAAAAAGTCCTGTAAGATGTCCTGATTCTGATGTATCAAAAAAAATGATTTCAAAAATTCAAGAAATAAAAAGTAATGGTGATACAATAGGAGGAATTATAACTTGTATAATTAGCAATGTTCCAATAGGAATTGGAGAACCAGTATTTAATAAACTTCATTCTGAATTAGGAAAAGCTATGCTATCTATTAATGCGGTAAAAGGATTTGAATATGGAAGTGGTTTTGATGGAACTAAATTAACTGGTTCTAATCATAATGATTTATTTTTTTCAAGTGGAAAAACCAAAACAAATTTTTCTGGGGGGATACAAGGTGGAATATCCAATGGAATGGATATTTATTTTAGAGTAGCTTTTAAGCCTGTAGCCAGTATAATGAAAAAACAAGAAAACCTTGATAATTTAGGAAAAATTGTTACAAACAAAATAGTAGGTAGACACGATCCTTGTGTTTTACCCAGAGCAGTTCCTATAGTTGAATCAATGGCAGCATTAGTCTTAGTAGATTATTGGATGCAATCAAAATTATCTAAATATTCTTCTATTCTATGATGTTACAAAAACATGAAAAAAAACTTAATTACTATAGTAGGACCTACTTGTGTTGGAAAAACTAATTTATCTATTTTTTTAGCCAAACAATTAAAAACAGAAATTTTATCGAGTGATTCTAGACAATTTTATAAAGAATTAAAAATAGGAACTTCTTTACCATCTTTAAAAGAATTAAAATCTGTTCCTCATCATTTTATAGGTCATTTAAGTATTCATCAATATTATAATGCTAAATTATTTGAGAGAGATTCTCAAATAAAAATTAATGAATTATTTAAAAAATATTCCATTCTAATTATGGTAGGAGGATCTGGATTATATGAAAAAGCAGTTATAGAGGGATTATCCGATATTCCTAATATTAATATTAATATTAGGAATGATTTAATTGTTTCTTTTAAAGAAAAAGGAATTAAATATTTACAAAAAGAATTTTTTCAAGAAAAAGAAAAATATCATCTAAAAAATATAGATATTAATAATCCTATCAGATTAATCAGATATTTAGAAATTATAAAATCTACTGGGAAATCTCCAGATTTCTTTTTCAAAAAGAATAAAAAAAAGATAAATTTTTATCCATTAAAAATTGGATTAATTTTATCTAAAAAAAAAATTTTTCACAAAATTAATAAAAGAGTAGATAATATGATTAAAAATGGATTATTACTTGAATCAAAAAATCTTTATCCTTATAAAGGTTTAAATAGTTTAGAAACTATAGGATATAAAGAAATTTTTGATTTTTTAGATAAAAAAAATAATTATAAATTTTCTGATGTAGTAGAAAGAATAAAAATTAATACAAGAAAATATGTAAAAAAACAATTAACCTGGTATAAAAAATGCACGAATATAAATTGGTTTAATCCAGAAGAAAAATATAAAATATTAGAATTTATTATAAAAAAAATAAAATAATGGGCAATACTGGATTTGAACCAGTGACCTTCTGCTTGTAAAACAGATGCTCTAAACCAACTGAGCTAATTGCCCAAAAAAAAATTTCTTAAATTTAAGAAAAAATTATAATAATAAAAAAACTTCTGATACAACAAATGTACTTCCACTTATTAAAATTATATCGTTATTTTTTGCATTTTTTTTTGCAGAAATAAATGCCATTTTTACTGATTTAAAAAAATTAATATTTTTATTATTATGTTGATTTTTTAAAAAAAAATTATTTACTAATATTTTCAAACTTTGAATATCATACTTTCTTTCTATATTAGGTTGACAAAAATATAAATATGTTTTTTTATAAGAAAACATATTTAAAAATGAATTTATTTTTTTTCCTTTTACAAAACCTAATACTAAATGTAATCTTTCATAAGATTCTTTATTCAATTGAGAATTAATCATATATATGCCTTTTTCATTATGAGCTACATCACAAATAATTCTAGGATTTTTTTTTTTTAAAATTTCCCATCTTCCTTTAAAAGAAGTATTTTTTTTAATATTATTTAATCCATCGATAATAGATTTTTTAGATATAAAAAAATTTTTTCTATTTTTTAGGATATCTATTGTTTTTAATACTAATTCTTTATTTAAATATTGATAATTAACATCATCAAATGATGATTGAAACAAATTATCTTTTTTAGAAGGGAAAACAAAATAAATTGGAGAATTTTTTTTAAAAGAATCTATTAAAAAAAAATATTGTATAGTTTTAGAATTATTTGGTCCTATTATTACTGATACATTTTTTTTTATTATTCCTGATTTCTCAAAAGCTATTTCTAATTCATTTTTACCTAAAATTTCCATATGATCCATACTAATATTAGTAATTATAGATAACTCTGGAATTATAATATTAGTAGAATCTAATCTACCCCCCATACCAACCTCAATCACTGCCAAATCAACTTTTTTTTCTTTAAAATATTGAAAAGCCATAGCCGTGTTTAATTCAAAAAAAGAAATCGATTTTTTTTCAATAAAAAATTGATTCTTTTCTATAAATTTAATAATAAATTTTTTTTCGATGTATTTACCATTATAAGATATTCTTTCTCTAAAATCTAATAAATGAGGTGATGTAAATGAACCAACTTTATACCCTTCTTCTTGTAAAATAGAATATAACATGTTTACTGTTGATCCCTTCCCATTAGTTCCTCCAACATGAATACTTTTAAAATATTTTTGTGGATTTCCTAAATAATTGCAAAAGCTTTTTATTCTATTTAATCCAGGTTTATAACATTTATATCCATATTTTTGATAAATAGGAAGACGATTAAAAATCCATTTAACTACTTTAGTATAATTCAATTTTTAAAATTAAAAATAATTATATACAAAAATATAATTTTTTCAAAAAAATTATTATATTAATATTAAAGTATTATTAAATTTTTTTGAAAATAAAATCACATTTAAATTTCATTGAAAAAATTATAGAAAAAGATATAGAAAATGGATTTCCTAGGAAAAAAATAAAATTCAGATTTCCTCCTGAACCTAATGGATACCTTCATATTGGACATGTAAAAGCAATATCTTTAAATTTTGAATTAGCTAAAAAATATCAATCTCCAATCAATTTGAGATTTGACGATACTAATCCTATAGTAGAAAATAATAAATTTATAGAATCTATAAAAAAAGATATTTTATTTTTAGGTTTTAAATGGGATAAAATAAGTTATGCCTCAGATTATTTTAATAATTTATACTTTTTAGCTATAAAATTAATCAAAAAAAATAAAGCATATATTGATAATCAATCTAAAGAAAAAATAAGATTTCAGAGAAAAAATTCTTTCGAAATAGGAATTAACAGTAACAATAGAAATAGATCAATTGAGGAAAATTTATATTTATTTGAAAAAATGAAAAATGGATTTTTCAAAGAAGGAAGTTGCGTGTTAAGAGCTAGAATAGATATGAGTTCCCCTAATATAAATATGAGAGATCCCATCATGTATAGAATATTGAAAACATCTCATTGTAGAACTGGAAAAAAATGGTGCATTTATCCTACTTATGATTGGACCCATGGTCAATGTGATTATCTTGAAAGAATATCTCATTCTTTATGTTCACTAGAATTTGAAAATAAACGACCATTATATAACTGGTTTATTGATAATATTTGGGATGGAAAAAATATTAAACCAAAACAAATAGAATTTTCTAGATTAAATTTAAGTAATACTATAACAAGTAAAAGAAAAATTCAATATTTAATAAATAAAAAAATTATCCACGATTGGGATGATCCAAGATTATCAACAATATCAGGTTTAAAAAATAAAGGATATCCTGCAAGTTCTTTAATAAATTTTGTCAAAAGAGTTGGATTATCAAAAAGAAATAATGTTATAGATATTTCTCTTTTAGAATTTTTTGGAAGAGAATCCTTAAAAAGAATATCATTTAGAATTATGGTTATTTTAAATCCAATTAAATTGGTTATCAGTAATTATCCTGATAATAAAACTGAATGGATTGAATGTGAAAATTTTCCAAATTATAATAAAAAACACAATAAATTTAGAAAAATTCCTTTTTCAAAGAATATATATATTGAATCTAGTGATTTTTTAGAAAAAAAAGAAAAAAATTTCTTTAGACTATATATTGGAAATGAAGTAAGATTGAAAAATGCTTATATTATAAGAGCAAATTCTATTAAAAAAGATTATAATGGAAAAATAAAAGAAATTTATTGTACTTACGATATAAATAGTAAATCATTTATCCATAAAAAAAAAGAAAATAATAATACAAAAAAACGGGTAAAATCTACTTTACATTGGGTATCAATTTCACATTTTATTCCTATTAATGTTAATTTATTCAATCCTTTGTTTTTGAATAAAAATCCCAATATAGAAAAAAATATTTCTAATCAAATAAGTAAAAATTCCATTATTAAAATTAGAGGATACGCAGAACCATCTATAAAAAATTATATAGAAGAAAATCAAAAATATTTTCAATTTCAAAGAATAGGTTATTTCTATATAGTAGAAAAAAATAATTTTGTTTTCAATAAAACATTATCTCTAAAAAATAAATAATTAATCTAATATTTCCGGATTAAATTCGTCATATTCTTTTAATCCAGTTCCTGCAGGAATTTTATGACCAACAATAACATTTTCTTTTAATCCATATAAATAATCAGTTTTACTACTAATAGCTGCTTCAGATAAAACTTTTGTAGTTTCTTGAAAAGATGCCGCTGATATAAAAGATTTAGTCTGCAAAGCAGATCTAGTTATACCTTGTAATATTGGTCTTGCTATAGCTGGAATAGCATCTCTTATTTTCATTAATTTTTTACTATGATATTTTAAAATAGTATTTTCATTTAAAAAATCTCTATAACTAATTATATCTCCTTTATTAAAATTATCAGAATCTCCGGAATAAATAATTATTTTCATTTGTGATATTTTATCATTTTCTTCTATAAAATCATCTTTATATTCAATATTTCCTTCTAAAAATTTTGTATCACCTACATCTAAAACTTCTACTTTTCGCATCATTTGTAAAACAATTACTTCAAAATGTTTATCATTTATTTTAACTCCTTGCAAACGATAAACCTCTTGTATTTCTCTAATTAAATACTCTTGAACAGCTCTTGGACCTCTTATATTTAAAATATCATTTGGGGTTACCGCTCCATCTGATAATGGCATCCCAGCTTTTACATAATCATTATCTTGAACAAGAATTTGATTAGATAATTTAACTAAATATTTTCTGATTTCTCCATTTTTAGATTCTATAATAATTTCTCTATTTCCTCTTTTTATTTTTCCATGACTAACAATTCCATCCATTTCCGATACTACGGCTGGATTTGATGGATTTCTAGCTTCAAATAATTCAGATAACCTTGGTAATCCTCCAGTAATATCTCCAGATTTAGCTGATTTTCTAGGTATTTTAACTAAAATTTTTCCTTTCTTTATTTTTTCTCCATCTTCTACCATTAAATGCGCACCTACAGGAATATTATAATTCTTCAATTCTTTATTTTCTTCATTAATGATTTTCAACATTGGAATTAAATTTTTATTCCTTGCTTCTGTAATCACTTTTTCTTGGAATCCGGTTTGATCATCTACCTCTACTTGAAAAGTAGATCCTTGTTCTAAATCTTGATAAGATATAATTCCAGAAAATTCTGCAATAATCACTGCATTATATAAATCCCATTTACATATAAGATCGTTTTTTTTCAAAGAATCACCATTATTAACATATAAATATGCTCCATAAGGAATATTATTAATCATTAAAATAGATGATCTTCTTTTATTATAAAGTTTCATTTCTGTAGTTCTAGATACTACTATTTTAACTTTTTTAGAATCTAAAATTGTATTAACAAATTTCAAATCTTCAAATTCTATTATTCCATCATATTTACTTTTTATTTGAGATGATTCTGTTACATTTCCTGCTGTTCCTCCTACATGAAAAGTTCTTAAAGTCAATTGAGTCCCTGGCTCTCCAATAGATTGAGCAGCAATCACACCAACTGCTTCACCTTTTTGAATCATTTTTCCAGTAGATAAATTTCTACCATAACATTTAGAACATATTCCCATTTTTGCTTCACAAGTTAATGGAGAACGCACTTCTACTGTAGTAATTCCAGATTTCTCAATAATTTTTGCTATTTTTTCATCAATAATATCTCCTGAGTAGATAATTAATTCATCATTTTCAAATGGATTCAAAACATCATTTAAAGATATTCTCCCTAAAATTCGGTCATATAAAGTTTCTACAACTTCCTCATTTTTCTTTAATGCAGATATTTTTAATCCTCGTAAAGTATTACAATCATCTATTTTGATAATAACATCTTGTGCAGCATCTACTAATCTCCTAGTTAAATATCCAGCATCTGCAGTTTTTAATGCAGTATCTGCTAGCCCCTTTCTAGCTCCATGTGTAGAAATAAAATATTCTAAAATAGAAAGTCCTTCCCTAAAATTAGATAAAATAGGATTTTCAATAATTTCTCCTCCAATAGATCCAGTTTTTTGTGGCTTTGCCATTAATCCACGCATTCCAGATAATTGCCTTATTTGTTCTTTTGAACCTCTTGCTCCAGAATCTAACATCATATATACTGGATTGAATCCATCTCTATCCTTTTGCATATATTTCATAACTCTTTCTGTTAGCATAGAATTAGTATGGGTCCATATATCTATAATTTGATTATAACGTTCATTATTTGTTATTAATCCCATATTATAATTAGACATAACAGTATCTACCTTTTTAATAGCATTACGTACCATATTTATTTTATTATCGGGAATTATAATATCTCCTAATCCAAAAGATAGCCCCCCTTTAAAAGAATTATAAAAACCTAATTCTTTTATATCATCTAAAAATTTTGAAGTAATGGGAATATTAGTTAAATGTAATATTTTTCCTATTATTTCTCTTAATGATTTTTTTGTTAAAGATTCATTAATAAATCCTACTTTTTTCGGAACTACTTGATTAAATAATACCCTACCTACAGTAGTCTCTATTAACTTTTTAATTAATTTATCATTTTCTCGAACATTAACTTTAACTTTTATTAATGCATGTAAACTAACAACTTTTTGATTATAAGCTATTTCTACTTCTTCAGGTGAATAAAAAATTTTTCCTTCTCCTTTAACTTTTTTACTGTTATTTGATAATAATGGTTTGGTCATATAATATAAACCTAAAACCATATCTTGAGATGGAACAGTAATTGGGGTCCCATTAGCTGGATTTAATATATTTTGAGATGCTAACATTAATATCTGTGCCTCTAATATTGCTATTTTAGAAAGTGGTAAATGAACCGCCATTTGATCACCATCAAAATCCGCATTAAAAGCAGCACATACTAAAGGATGTAATTGTATTGCTTTCCCTTCTATTAATTTAGGTTGAAATGCTTGAATTCCTAATCTATGTAGGGTAGGTGCTCTATTCAAAAGTACTGGATGTCCCTTTAATATATTTTCTAATATATCCCATATTATTGGATTTCTTTTATCAATAATTTTTTTAGCTGATTTTACAGTTTTTACTATCCCTCTTTCAATTAATTTTCTAATTATAAAAGGTTTATATAATTCTGCTGCCATATCTTTAGGTAATCCACATTCATATAATTTTAAATGAGGCCCCACCACAATTACCGATCTAGCAGAATAATCTACTCTTTTACCCAATAAATTCTGTCTAAAACGACCTTGTTTTCCTTTTAAAGAATCAGATAAGGATTTCAAAGGCCTATTTGCTTCAGATTTTACCGCAGACATTTTTCTTGAATTATCAAATAATGAATCCACGGCTTCTTGAAGCATTCTTTTTTCATTTCTCAGAATAACTTCAGGAGCTTTTATTTCTATCAATCGTTTCAAACGATTATTCCTTATGAGTACTCTTCTATATAAATCAGTCATATCAGATGCTGCATATCTACCACCTTCTAAAGGAACTAAAGGCCTTAATTCAGGAGGAATTACGGATAAAACATGAATAATCATCCAAGTTGGATCTCCACCATTTTTTTCGCCATCTCTGAATGATTCAACTATTTGTAATCTTTTCAAAGCATCAATTCTACGTTGTTTAGAAGTTTCACTAAAAGCTTTATTTCTTAATTCATTAGATAAAATATCTAAATCAATTCTTTTTAATAAATCTTCTAAACATTCTCCCCCCATTTTAGCTATGAATTTATCTGGATCAGATTCATCCAAATTTTTATTAGAATTAGGAAGATTATTTAGAATATTCAAATATTCTTCTTCAGTTAAAAAATCTCCTTTTACAAAAGGTTTTCCATCTGAACGTCGAGCTATCCCACTTTGAATAATAACATATCGTTCGTAATAAATTATCATTTCAAGTTTTTTTGAAGAATATCCTAATAATGATCCAATTTTATTAGGAGAAGAACGAAAACACCATATATGAACAACTGGAATCACAAGACTGATATGTCCCATTCTCTCTCTTCTAACCTTTTTTTCAGTTATCTCTACTCCACATCTATCACATACAATTCCTTTGTAACGAATTCTTTTATATTTCCCACAAGCACATTCATAATCTTTAACAGGCCCAAAAATTCTTTCACAAAATAATCCATCTCTTTCTGGTTTATGCGTACGATAATTTATAGTTTCTGGTTTTAATACCTCTCCATAAGATTCTTTTAATACTAATTCTGGAGATGCTAAACGAATTTTTATTTTACTAAACTTACTTCTTTTATTCATAATACAATACATCTATTCTTCTAAGCTGATATCTAATCCTAATCCTTTTAATTCATAACATAAAACATTAAATGATTCAGGATTATTAGGTTCTGGCATTTCTATTCCTTTGACTATAGCTTCATAAGTTTTTGCTCTTCCTATAACATCGTCTGATTTAACAGTTAATATTTCACGTAAAATATTTGATGCTCCAAATGCTTCTAATGCCCAAACCTCCATTTCTCCAAATCTTTGTCCACCAAATTGTGATTTTCCACCTAAAGGTTGTTGAGTAATTAATGAATAAGGACCAATAGATCTAGAATGCATTTTATCATCTACCATATGTCCTAATTTTAACATATATATTATACCAACAGTAGCAGATTGATCAAATCTTTCACCAGTTTCTCCATCAAATAAATAAGTAGTTCCAAATTTCGGAATTTTAGCTTTATCTGTGTATTCACATATTTTATCTAATGTTGCACCATCAAATATAGGAGTAGAAAATTTTATTCCTAATTTTTGACCAGTCCATCCTAAAACTGTTTCATATATTTGTCCAATATTCATTCTAGATGGTACCCCTAAAGGATTTAAAACAATATCTACTGGTTCACCATTTTCTAAAAATGGCATATCCTCTAATCTTAGTATTCTTGCTACTACTCCTTTATTTCCATGTCTACCAGCCATTTTATCTCCGACTTTCAACTTTCTTTTTTTTGCGACATATACTTTTGCCATTTTAACAATACCAGATGGTAATTCATCTCCAATTGTAATTGAAAATTTTTTATGTTTAAATTCACTATCTAATTTACTTATTGATATTTTATAATTATGTAATAATTCTGAAACTAATGAATTAGTATTAACATCATCAGTCCAATCTTCATAAGAAATATCTATATAATCTGATATTCCATTTAATAGTTTTCTATCAAAATTATCTCCTTTATAGATAATTTCTTTATGACTTCTATTATTAGAAACGGTTTTAAAACAAACTTTATTAGTTAAAACTATTTCTAATTTTTTTAATAATTCATCTCTTTTTAAAGAAAACTTATTTTTATAAAATTTTTCTAAATCTTTAACCAAAATTTTATCTTTCTCTCTAGAAGATTTATTTTTAATATTTCTAGTAAAAAGTTTAGTATCTATTACTACACCAAATAAAGATGGATCTGCTCTTAAAGAAGTATCTTTTACATTTCCAGCTTTATCTCCAAAAATTGCTCTAAGTAATTTTTCTTCCGGAGTTGGATCGGATTCTCCTTTTGGAGTTATTTTTCCTATTAATATATCTCCAGGTTTTACTTCGGATCCAACCATAATAATTCCATTTTTATCTAAATTTTTAGTAGATTCTTCACTAACATTTGGAATATCATTAGTCAATTCTTCCATTCCTAATTTAGTATCACGAACTTCCAAAGAATATTCATCTATGTGAATAGATGTAAACCAATCTTCGCTAACCACTTTTTCAGAAATTAACACAGCATCTTCAAAATTATATCCATTGCAAGGAATAAATGCAACTTTTAAATTTCTTCCTAAAGCTAATTCTCCATTTTCTGTAGCATATCCTTCACATAAAATTTGTCCTTTTTTTACTCTCATACCTTTTTTTACAATCGGTTTTAGATTAATACATGTATTCTGATTAGTCTTTCTAAATTTAATTAAATTATAAACTCTAATATTAGAATCAAAATTGACAAATTCTTCTTCTTTGGTTCTATCGTAATGAATAATTATTTTTTTTGCATCCATATATTTTACTATTCCATCTTTCTCAGCATTTATTAAAATTCTTGAATCCATTGCTACATGTTTTTCTAATCCAGTTCCAACAATAGGAGTTTCTGGATTCAATAAAGGAACTGCTTGACGCATCATATTAGACCCCATAAGTGCTCTATTAGCGTCATCATGTTCTAAAAATGGAATAAGAGAAGCAGATATAGATGCTATTTGATTAGGTGCAACATCAATATAATGAACTTTATTATTATTTACAATGGGAAAATCACTAGCTTCTCTAGCTATGATTCTATTAGATAAAAAATTTCCAAAATTATCTACAGAATTAGATTGAGCTATAATTTTACCTTCTTCTTCTTCTGCACTTAAATAATCCACTGGATATTTAAAATTAACCTTATTATTTCTTACTTTTCGATAAGGAGTTTCTACAAATCCCATATTATTTATTTTTGCGAATACAGAAAGTGAAGATATTAATCCTATATTAGGACCTTCAGGTGTCTCTATAGGACATAATCTACCATAATGAGAATAATTAACATCTCTTACTTCAAATCCAGCTCTTTCTCTTGATAAACCACCTGGACCTAATGCAGATAATCTTCTTTTATGAGTAATTTCAGAAAGTGGATTAGTCTGATCCATAAATTGAGATAATTGACTAGTTCCAAAAAATGTATTGATTACTGAAGATAATGTTTTGGAATTAATTAAATCAACGGGCATAAACACTTCGTTATCTCGAACATTCATTCTCTCTCTTATAGTTCTTGCCATTCTAGATAATCCAATACTAAATTGAGTATATAATTGTTCTCCAACTGTTCTAACTCTTCTATTAGATAAATGGTCAATATCATCAACTTCTTTTTTTGAATTAAATAAAGCATTTAAATGTTCTATTATTGCTATAATATCTTGTTTTGTTAATACTAAATGATCAGGATCTATTTTTAATCCTAATCGTTTATTTAGACGATATCGTCCCACAGGACCTAAACTATATCTAGTATCAGAAAAAAATAATTTATCTATTACTCCTCTAGCTGTTTCTTCATCAGGTGGCTCAGTATTTCTAAGTTGTCTATATATGTATTCAACTGCTTCTTTTTCAGAATTTGTTGGATCTTTATGCAGAGTATTATAAATAATAGAATAATCTTTTTTTTCTCCATTTTTCTTATGAACTAAAATAGTTTTTATATCATTATTCTTTATAAGATCTATATGTTCTTGTGTTAATAAGACATCTCTATCTATAAGAATTTCATTTCTTTCAATAGAGACAACTTCTCCTGTATCTTCATCTACAAAATCTTCATTCCAAATTTTTAAAACTCTAGCAGCCAGAGTTCTGGATAAAATATCTACTACACTAGTATCATTTACTTCTACTTGTTCCGCTAAATTAAATATTTTTAATATATCTTTATCTCTTTCATATCCTATAGCCCGCAATAAAGTAGTCATAGGAAGTTTCTTTTTACGATCAATATATGCGTACATTACATTATTAATATCTGTAGCAAATTCGATCCATGAACCTTTAAACGGAATAATTCTAGCCGAATAAAGTTTAGTTCCATTAGCATGATGAGATTGACCAAAAAATACTCCGGGGGATCTATGCAATTGAGAAACAATTACCCTTTCAGTTCCATTAAAAACGAAAGAACCAGAATTTGTCATATATGGATATGTACCCAAATATACATCCTGATAAACAGTTTCAAAATCTTCATGTTCAGGATCAGTACAATATAATTTTAATCTAACCCTTATTGGAACACTATAAGTCAAACCTCTTTCAATACATTCTTCTACAGAATATCTAGGAGCATCTAAAAAATATCCTTTAAATTCTAAAACAAACGAATTTCTTGCATCAGAAATTGGAAAATTTTCTGTAAAAGCCCTGAATAAACCTTCATTTTTTCTATCTATTGGTTTTGTATCTAATTGAAAAAACTCTTTGAATGATTTAATTTGAATATCTAAAAAATCTGGATATTCAATACTCCTTTTTACTGATGAAAAATTAATTCTTTCTACTAAAATTTTATTGGTATTCACTAACAAAAAAATATTTTATATATTTTTATTTTAATTCAATTTCAGCACCGATTTTTTCAAATTTATTTTTTAAATCTTCAGCTTCTTTTTTATCAACAGATTCTTTGATTGTACTAGGTACACTATCTACTAAATCTTTAGAATCTTTTAATCCCTTTCCAGTAACTTCTTTAACAAGTTTCACAACAGATAACTTAGAATTTCCAGATTTTTTTAAAATAATATTAAAAATATTTTTTTGTTCACTTTCAATATTTTCTTCTTTTTTATTTACATTATTCGAATTTTCTGCTAAAATTTTTGGATTTATACCATATTTATCTTTTAAAAGATTTGTTAATTCATTCACCTGTTTAACGGTTAAATTAACTAATTGTTCTGCTAATTTTTCTATCATTTTAAAATAAATTTTTTAATGTTAACCTATTATTTATTAATTGATTTTTTTATATGATTATTTGATATATAATTTAAAATATTAAATATATTATTAAATTCTTGCGAAAATGAAAATATAATTTCCTTAATTGGATATTGAAGAATTAATAAAATATCAATAATTAAATCTTCTTTTGATTTAAAATTAATAATTAAATCTAGACCTTTATTTCCAAAATAAAATAATTCTTGAAAATAAGCTGCTTTTAAAATAGGTCTTTCAATTTTTTCTTGATTATGAAATTTTTTAATAATTTGAGATATTATTTTTCCTTTATTTGAAAAAACAATACTACTATTTCCATTTAAAAATGGAATAAAAGAATTTAATTTTTTATTTTTTCTTATAGAAATTTTTAATAATGAATTTTTCACTACTTTCATTCTAATATTATTCTTATAAAAATTTTTTCTTAAAAAAGAAATTTGATTAGAATCTAAATTAGATATATTAATTAAATATACTGATTCATTATTAGATAATATAGAAGTTAACTCGGATAATTCTTTACAATTTTTTTGTTTTCTATTTATCTTCATAAAACAATTTTTTTAAATCTAACTGAACACTACAACTCATAGTTGTAGACAAATAAATACTATTTATATTTATATACTTACTTCTCTTAAAAAATGAAGGATTAAGACGAGTTACCTCTTTTACAAAAATAATTATATTTTCATATAAATATTTTTCAGAAAATGATACTTTTCCTATCGGAAAATTAATAACTCCATAACGATCTACTTTAAATACCAATTTTCCTGATTTTATATCTTTTATACATTTTTCTGGATTATCTGACATAGTTCCAACTTTAGGATTTGGCATCAAACCTTTCACTCCTAAAAATTTAGAAATTGGCGTCAATTCTTTCATTACTGTAGGCATTGAAATAACAAAATTAATAGCATCATCCCACCAACCATTTTTTATTTTTTCAATAAAATTTAATCCAATATAATTAGCACCCAATTCTTGGGATATAGATTCTTTATCTTTTGATACTAAAGATAGTATACAATGTTTTTTTCCATTTCCATTAGGTAATTTAACAATACCTTTGATTGATTGATTTTGATTCTTAGTACTCATACTTAAATTAATTGATATATCAATAGATTCATCAAATTTTGTAAAACTTATTTTTTTAAGAATTGACAAACATTTTTTCAATGGATATTTTTCTTTTAAATTTGAAAGATTACTAAGAATTTTCTTTCTATTTTTAGTTATTTTTTTTGACATTTTTCTTTGAAAAATCAATTTCTATTCCCATAGATTTAGCAGTTCCACAAATCATAGATACTGCAGCATCAATAGAAGAACAATTTAAATCATTCATTTTACTTTTAGCTATTGATAAAACATCATCTAAATTAATTTTCCCCATTTTAATCCGATTAGATTCTTTAGATCCTTTTTCAATTCCAATAGTATTTAATAATAATAAAGATACTGGAGGTTTTTTTATAATAAAAGAAAATGATTTATCTTCATATACACTTATTATGACTGGACAAGATTTTCCTAAACTATTTCTAGTTTCCTCATTAAATTTTTTGCAAAATTCCATTATATTTACCCCAGAACTACCTAATATTGGCCCAATTGGAGGAGCTGGAGTAGCTTTTCCACCCATTATTTTTTGAATTTTAATTTTTTTTATAATTTTTTTTCCCATTTCATATCTATATTTTTTCTATTTGCGTAAAATTTAATTCTAATGGTGTTTTTCTACCAAATATTAAAACAGCTAATTCTAATTTTCTTTTTTCTTCATTAATTTTTTCAATTGTTCCATTAAATCCACTAAAAGGACCATCAATAACTTTTATTGTTTCTCCTATTACAAAAGGAACTTCTATATTATTTTCAAATTCTTCTAAAGAATTTTCTATTTTTCCTAAAATTTTACTTATTTCATTTTTTCTCATAGGTACAGGATTAGATTTACTTCCTTTACCTTCTCCTAAAAATGTAATAACACCTGGAACATTTCTAATTGCATATAATGCCTCACCTTCCAAATTAGCTTCTATCATTACATATCCTGGATAATATACTTTATCTTTATAAATTTTTTTACCATTTTTTATTTGAATAATTTTTTCAGTAGGTACTAAAATATCTCCTATTTCTTTTTCCAATCCATTATTTTTGACTTCATTTTCAATGTATAATTTTATCTTATTTTCTCTTCCACTAATAGTTTTGATCACATACCATTTTTTTTCTAAATTATTCATATTATATTTTTTAATATTAATATTTTCATATAGAAAAAATTTTCTTGATTAAAAAAATAAAAATGTTGTCTACACTATATAAAAATATTGATAAAAATATAGAAAAAAAAAATACTAGTATTGTTAAATATTTTAAATCTCTCCATTTAGGCCAAGAAATATTATGAAAAAATTCACTATAAATCTCTAAGAAAAAATTATTTTTTTTAATCATTTTGTTAATTTAAAAAACACGGATGGTAAGAATCGAACTTACGACCTTCGGTTTTGGAGACCGATGCTCTACCTTACTGAGCTACATCCGTAAAAATTATTTATTTTTTATAATATCAGTTACTTGACCAGCACCAACAGTTTTTCCACCTTCTCTAATTGCAAATCTTAATTGATCATTTAAAGCTACTGGTTGATGTAATTTAACATGCATGGAAACATTATCACCTGGCATTACCATTTCTACACCTTTTGGTAAATAAATTTCTCCTGTAACATCTGTAGTTCTTAAATAAAATTGAGGTCTATATTTATTATGAAATGGTGTATGTCGACCACCTTCTTCTTTTGTAAGAATATAGACTTCAGCTTTAAATTCTTTATAAGATTCTAATTTTCCAGGGGTTCCAATTACCATTCCTCTTCGAATATCTTTTTTTTCTATCCCACGCAATAAAAGTCCTACATTATCTCCAGCTTGTCCTCTATCTAATATTTTTCGAAACATTTCAACTCCAGTTATTGTAGAAGATAATTTTTTATCTCCCATTCCAATTATATCTACAATATCTCCAGTATTAATTATCCCACTTTCTATTCTACCAGTGGCTACAGTGCCTCTTCCAGTTATTGTGAAAACATCTTCTATAGGCATTAAAAATGGTTTATCCATAGCTCTAACCGGATCAGGAATATATTCGTCCAATACATTCATAAGATCTTGAATTTTTTCAATCCATTTTTTTTCACCATTCAAAGCACCTAATGCTGATCCTTTAACTACAGGAATTCCATCACCATCATATTCATATTTGGTTAGCAATTCTCTGATTTCCATTTCTACCAACTCTAATAATTCATTATCATCTACTTGATCAACTTTATTTATAAAGACTACTATTTTTGGAACTCCAACTTGACGAGCTAATAAAATATGTTCTCTGGTTTGAGGCATAGGACCATCCGTAGCAGCAACAACCAAAATAGCTCCATCCATTTGCGCTGCTCCTGTAATCATATTTTTTACATAATCTGCGTGTCCGGGACAGTCTACATGTGCATAATGTCTTTTTATAGTTTCATATTCTACATGAGAAGTATTAATGGTAATACCTCTTGCTTTTTCTTCTGGAGCATTATCAATAGCATCAAATGTTTTTTCTTCAGCTAATCCTTCCTTTGATAAAACTTTCGTGATAGCAGCGGTTAATGTAGTTTTACCATGATCTACATGACCTGTAGTACCTATATTTAAGTGTGGTTTATCTCTTTTAAATTTTTCTTTTGCCATTATAAATTTATTCAAAAGCCAACGGCGGGATTTGAACCCGTGACCTCTTCCTTACCAAGGAAGTGCTCTACCAACTGAGCTACATTGGCCGACAAATAGAGCGGAAGACGGGGGTCGAACCCGCGACATTCAACTTGGAAGGCTGATGCTCTACCAACTGAGCTACTTCCGCATAAATAATTTTGTTTTGTGGGGAGAGCAGGATTCGAACCTGCGAAGGCAATGCCAACAGATTTACAGTCTGTCCTCGTTAACCAAACTTGAGTATCTCCCCAGAGAGTGTAATTAATTCATTAAAAAATTCCTTAATAAGCCGGTGGAGGGGATCGAACCCACGACCCCGAGATTACAAATCACGTGCTCTACCAACTGAGCTACACCGGCTAGAAAAAATTATAAAGATTTTCATTATGAAAATCTTTAATACGCAAATCTATAGAGATTTTTATAATTCTCAAAAAAAATAAATAATCATGTAAGAAAAAATTAATTGCTTAATATTGATTGATTTTATTTCTAAAAAAAAATAGAAGAATAATTCCAATAAATATAAAAATATCTGATAAATTAAAAATAGGTTGAAAAAATTGAAAATTAAATTCACTAACAATAGGGATCCATTTTGGAAATGAAAAATTTATTAATGGAAAATAAAACATATCAACAATACATCCTTCCATAAAATGAGAATATCCTTTTTTAAAGGAAAAATCTATAGTGGATATCCCCGAATAAAAAATCCAATTATGAAATTTTTTATTATAAACAGTACCGCTATTAAATAATAAACCATATAAAGCGTTATCCAAAAAATTACTTATAGAACCAGATAAAATAAAATCTATTGGAATAATTATATAATTAGTAACATTTTTTCTTATGTTATTGATATGAAAAATTGAAATTATTATAATTAAAATTACTTTAATAATGCTTAATATTATCTTTCCATAAGATTTATTAATAAAAAAACCATAAGCTATTCCAGGATTTTCTATAAAATTTATTCTAAAAAATGAAAATATATAGAATTCATCCCCTAATCTAAAATGAGTTTTTACATAAATTTTAAGAAGTTGATCCAATACAATAATTGGTAAAATTATAAAAAAACTTCTTTTCAAGTATCTTATTTTTTTCTAAATTAATTTCTAGATTTAGAATAAAATTTTTATTCTATTTTAAATATATAAACAATTGTTTACTTCCAATATAAATTTTTATTCCATTTTCCATATTAGAAAATATAACTTTTTTAGATAAAGTTTCTGTACAAATAATTTTTATATTTTTAGTTAAAATAGATTTTATTTCTTTATCAGAATTAATATAAATATTTATTTTTTCTGTTATTTTATAATTTAATTTTTTTCTTAAATTTTGTATATTTCTAATTATATCTCTTATAAATCCTTCTTCTCTTAAAGATTTTGTTATCTCTAAATCTAGAGCTACTGTTAAATTTTGACTAAATGAAACATCCCAATTTTTGATATATTCTGTAGTAATATTTACATCTTCTAATAAAATTTTTACATATTTTTTTTTAGATAAAAAAATAATTAATTCTCCATTTTTTTCAATTTTTTTTATTTCTTCTTGTGTAAAATTTTTAATACAATCAGAAATTTTTCTAGTTTCTTTTCCAAATTTTGGTCCTAAAAATTTATAATTAGGTTTAATATGCTTGATTAATTCTAAATTTTTATAAGAATTAGGAAATTGAATATGTTTTATGTTAGACTCTTTTTTAACTATACTAGACATTTTAATTAAAGCCTTTCTTTCTTCTTCTTTTTTAGAAAAAATAAGTATCCTTTTTAAGGGCTGACGGATTTTAATATTATTTTTTTTTCTAATAGAAAATACCATAGCAACAATTTTTTGCACTAAAGACATGGTAAATTCAAGATTTAGATCAATTAAATTTCTATTACAAATAGGAAAATTACTCAAATGAACACTTTTAAATTTTTCTTTTTTAGTTATAGAATTTAGATTTAAATAAATTCTTTCTGAAAAAAATGGAATAATTGGAGATACTATTTTTGTGATGGTAATTAAACAAGTATAAAGTATTTGGTAGGCAGAAATTTTACTATTAGTATATTTTTCTTTCCAGAATCTTTTTCTACAAAGTCTAATATACCAATTACTTAATTGAGTTAATAAAAAATTTGTAATAAGTCTAGCAACTTTAGTTGAATTGTAATTTTTATAATATTCATCAGTTTTTAAAATAACATTATTTAACTTTGAAAGAATCCAAAAATCTAATTTTGTATAAAATTTTTTATCATCTACTTCTTTATATAAAAAATTATCAATATTAGCATATTGAACAAAAAAAGAATAAATATTATAAAATGTTCCAAAAAATTTTTTTATAATATTATGAATTCCATCTACATCAAATTTTATATTTTCCCAAGGTTCAGAATTATATATAATATACCAACGTATAGCGTCAGGACCATAATTATCAATTAAATAAATAGGATCTATAGTATTTCCTTTACTTTTAGACATTTTATGTCCATTTTTATCCAAAATAAGTCCAGTAGATATTACATTTTTATATGCAATAGATTTAAAAATAGCACTACTTATAATATGTAAAGTAGAAAACCATCCTCTCGTTTGATCTACACCTTCTGAAATAAAATCAGATGGAAAAAATACATTTTCATCAATTAAACTTCTATTTTCAAAAGGATAATGAAATTGAGCATATGGCATGACTCCAGAATCAAACCATACATCAACTAAATAATTCTCTCTTATCATTTTCTTTCCTTTGGAAGAAACTAATATAATTTTATCTAAAATATGTTTGTGTAAGTCTATTTTATGATAATTTTCATCACTCATATTATCTAATATAAATCCTTTATTTTTGAGAAAATTTTCTTGCATATATCCATAATCAATAGATTTTTGAATTTCTATAAATAATTCTTTTAAAGATCCTATAACTATTGTTTCACTTCCATTTTTAGTTTTCCAAATAGGTAAAGGTGTTCCCCAATATCTAGTTCTTGATAGATTCCAATTTTTTAAATTTTTTAACCAGGAATTAAATCTATTATTATTTTTAGTATTAGATTCAGAAGAATGCCATTGAATTCCACGATTCAAAAAAATAATTTTATTCTTAATTTTTTCACTGTTGATAAACCATGAATGTAATGGATAATAGATTATTGGTTTTTCTGTTCTCCAACAATGAGGATAAAAATGGATATGCTTTTCTGATTTAAATATTTTATTTTCTTTTTCTAAAATTGAAATTATTTTTTGATCTACTGAAATATCAAATTTTTTATTATGATTAGGATCAAAATCATTTTTTATATATCTACCCCCTAAATCATAAGGAAAATCGTCTAAAAATTTTCCTTGTAAATCTACTAATGGAGCTAAAACGTTATTTTCTTTTAAAATTAATATTGGAGGAATATCATTTTTTTTAGCAACTATAAAATCTTCTATTCCAAAAGTCGGTGATATATGAACAATTCCAGTACCATATTCTGTATTTATAAAATTACTTTCGATAATTCTAAATGCTTTTTCTATCTTTTTAAAAGGAGAAAACCAAGCAAATAATTGTTCATATTTACTATTAATTAATTTTTTACCTTTAAATTTACAAATTATCAGATAAGGAATTTTTTTGAATTTTTTATTAGAAAAATCTATTTTTAAATCATTTTCATTAAAAACAGGATAATAATTCCTTGATAATAAAACTTTATGAATCAATTTTTCAGAAAAAATAATATTTTCTTTTTTATTATTTAAATAATTAAAAGTTTTTACTAAAATATAATTTATATCTAATCCAATAGCTAAAGCAGTATTAGATGGCAATGTCCATGGAGTTGTAGTCCAAGATAAAAAATAAATATCACCTGATATTTTTTTAAAAATATTAGATAAAGATTTTTTTATTGATTTAAATTTAACAATAGGTGAGATTTGTTCTACTTTTTTATATGCTCCTGGCATATTTAATTCATGATAACTTAATGGAGTTCCAGCAGAAGGCGAATATGGTTGAACAGTATATCCTTCATAAAGGAAATTTTTTTTATATAATTCTTTAATTACCCACCATGTACTTTCAATATATTTCGAATTAGAAGTAATAAAATAATCATTTAAATCAATCCAATATCCTATTTTTTTTGTAAAAATTTTCCATTTTTTTAATGAATCATAAACAAAATTTTCACAAATTTTATTATATTCACGTATACTAATTTCTTTTCCTATATTGTTTTTATTTATTCCTAGTTTTTTTTCTACATTTAATTCTACTGGTAATCCATGCGCATCCCATCCTGATTTTCTAAATACTTTTTTTCCTTTTAAAAAATTATATCTGCAAAAAATATCCTTAATAGTTCTAGATAATATATGATGAATTCCCGGATATCCATTTAATGACGGCGGACCATCATATAATATATAAAAAGAACTATTTTTATCATTACAACTTTTTAAAAAATCTTCTTGAATTTTTTGAAATATTTTATAATCATTCCAATATTTATCTATCTCAATAAAAAATTTAACTAAATCCAGTTCTTTATACTCAGTAAATTTTTTTAGCATGAAAAAATTTTATTTAATATTTATTACTAAAAAATGAATTTAAAAGAATTAAATAATAAAAAAGAAGAAACCCCATTAATTAAACAATATAATAATATAAAAAAAAAATATCCTAATTCTATTTTATTATTCCAAGTTGGTGATTTTTATGAAACTTTTGGGAAAGATGCCATTATGTGCTCTAAAATACTAAATATTGTTTTAACAAGAAGATCAAAAAAAATTACTCATTTAGCTGGATTTCCTTGCCATTCGTTAAATAATTATCTTTCAAAACTAATTAAATCAGGAGTAAGAATAGCTATTTGTAATCAATTAGAAGAACCAATCAAAGGTAAAAACATTGTAAAAAGAGGTGTAGTAGAACTAATTACTCCGGGAGTAATATTAAATGAAAATATTCTTAAGAATAAAAAAAATAATTTTTTAGCATCTATTCACATAGATAAAAAAAAATTTGGGTTAAGTTTATTAGATATTTCCACAGGAGATTTTTTTATTATAGAAGATAAAGAAAATTATTTATTACAATATATTAATCATTTTCAACCTAATGAAATAATTTTTCAAAAAAGTAAAAAAGATTATTTTAATAATTTATTAAAAAATAATAAATATCCAATCTTCTTAATAGAAGATTGGATATTTAATTTCCAAAATTCTTATGAAAAATTAATTTTTCATTTTAAAACAAATTCTTTAAAAGGATTTGGAATTGAACATATGAAATTAGGAATAGTATCTTCCGGAGTTATATTGTTTTATGTAACTAATAATCAATATTATAAAATTGATCATATTTCAAATATACGTATAATAAATAGAAAAAAGTTCATGTGGATTGATGATTATACATTTAATAATTTAGAAATATTTCAATCTATAAATAAAAATGGAACATCTTTAATAAAAGTATTAGATAACACTATTACTTCTATGGGAGGAAGATTATTAAAAAATTGGTTATTATTTCCGTTAATTGATATCGATATTATAAATAAAAGAATTCAAATAGTTAAAGAACTATATCTTAATAATTCTTTAAGAAATTTTATAGAAAAAAAACTAAAAGGAATTTATGATCTAGAAAGAATTATATCAAGAATGGTAGTAGGAAAAACTAATCCAAAAGAAACATTAATCTTAAATAAATCTATTTTTCATATAGAAGAAATAAAAAAAAAAATAATTATTCAAAAAAAAAAATCAATTCAAATTATAGGAGAATATTTAGAATGTTTTAATTGTATTCATGTTTATAAAGAAATAAAAAAAACTATAATAGAAGATGCATTACCATATCAAATGGATAAAGAAATTGGAAAAACAATAAAAGAAGGTGTTTCTCAAATACTGGATAAAACTAGAAAATTATATTTAAATCAAAAAGAATTTTTAGAAAAAATTATTGATAAAGAAAAAACAAAAACAAAAATAAAAAATATTAAAATAAATTTTAATAATGCATTTGGATATTCTTTTGAAATAAAAAAAAAAGATAAAAAAAATGTTCCAAATTATTGGATACAAAAACAAATATTAGCAAATATAATAAGATATACCACTCAAGATCTAAAAAATTATGAATTAAATATTCTAAATATAGAAAAAAAAATAGTTTTTCTAGAAAAAGAATTATTCAATAAATTAATCAAGAATATCCTAAAAGATTTAAAAAATCTACAAAATATTTCAAAAATAATAGCCGAACTAGATGTATTATGTTCATTTTCATCTAATGCATTAAAAAATAATTATTCAGAACCAAAAATTAATGATTCTTATAATTTATTGATTAAAAATGGTAGACATCCAGTAATAGAAAAAAATTTTCTAGATAAAAATTCATATATTCCAAATAATATTTTTCTTGATAAAAAAACACAACAAATTATTATTATAACAGGACCTAATATGTCAGGAAAATCTGCAGTCTTACGTCAAACTGCTATTATTGTACTAATGTCACAAATTGGTAGCTATATTCCTGCTGAATATGCAGAAATAGGAATAATAGATAAAATATTTAGCAGAATCGGAGCAACTGATAATATTTCAATTGGGGAATCAACTTTTATGGTAGAAATGAATGAAACTGCCAATATATTAAATAACTTTACAAAAAGAAGTTTAATTATTTTAGATGAAATAGGAAGAGGAACTAGTACTAATGAGGGAGTAGCGTTAGCTAAATCAATTATAGAATTTCTACACGAAGATAAACTAATGCCATTTACTTTATTTGCTACTCATTATCATGAATTAAATCAAATTTATTTAAATTTTTATAGAGTTAAAAATTATCATATATCTGTAAAAAAAATTAATAACAATATTATTTTTATAAGAAAATTATTACCTGGAACTAGTAAATCCAGTATGGGAATTCATGTAGCAAAAATATCAGGAATTCCTATAAAAATTATTAATAGAGCAAATAATATTTTAAAAAATATAGAAAATGATAAAAAAAATTATTTAAACGAGATAATAAAAGAAATAAAAAATATAAAATTATTATCATATAATAAAAAATTAATTATTATTGAAAAAATAAAAAATTTATTAAAAAATTATAATTATTGAATATATAATAATATATAAAGTATTTTTTATATATATTAGTGATTATATAAATAGCGAGAATAGCTCAGTTGGTAGAGTACAACCTTGCCAAGGTTGGGGTCACGGGTTCAAACCCCGTTTCTCGCTTATTTTAGATGCATCCGGGTGGTGGAATTGGTATACACACAGGACTTAAAATCCTGTGATCATTATGATCATACGGGTTCGACTCCCGTCCCGGGTATTTTTGTAATTATTTTATAAAATAATTAGGTGCTTCCTTAATTATATTTACACTATGTGGATGATTTTCTTTTATTCCTGAATTAGTTATTTTTACAAATTTTGCTTTATTCATTAGATCTGTAATATTAGAAACACCACAATATCCCATACCTGAACGTAATCCACCGCAAATTTGATAAATAATATCTTTCATTTTTCCCTTATAAGGAACTATTGCTTCTATTCCTTCTGGAACTAATTTATCATTTAGTTGAAAATATCTATCTTTACTTCCTCTATTCATAGCTATTAATGAACCCATACCTACATAAGTTTTAAATTTTCTACCATGAGATATTACTTCTTCTCCAGGAGCTTCATCTGCACCTGCAAATAAACTCCCTATCATTACTGAACTTGCTCCAAATGCTAAAGCTTTTACTACATCTCCTGAATATCTAATTCCTCCATCAGAAACTACATTAACATTTCTTGTTTTAGAATATTCATAAACATCATTTATAGCAGTAATTTGAGGCATTCCTACCCCAGCTATAACTCTAGTAGTGCATATTGATCCAGATCCAATTCCAACTTTTAAAATAGATGAACCAGCATCTATTAAATCTTTAGCACCTTTTTTGGTAACCACATTTCCTACTAATAACGGAATTCTTGGAAAAGAATGACGAATTAATTTTATAATATTAATAATTCTAGAAGAATGACCATGAGCAGAATCAATAGTTATAATATCTACTTTTACTTTCATTAATGACTCCACCCTATCTAAAGTTTTATTATCTATTCCTACTGCTGCACCTACTCTAAGACATCCTTTAGAATCTTTACAAGCATTAGGATATTTAATAATATTATCAATATCTTTAATTGTTATTAATCCCTCTAATTTATTAGAATCATCTACAATTGGTAATTTTTCTATTCTTTCCTTTAATAAAATATTTTTTGCATTCTCTATTGTTATATTTTTTGTTGATTTTATTAAATTATCTTTTGTCATTACTTCTTCTACTAAAGAATCTAAATCAATTCTATATTTAATATCTCTTCTAGTAATTATACCTACTAAATATCTATTTTTTTCTATAACCGGTAATCCGGATATACTATATTTTTTCATTAAAAATTGAGCTTTTTTTAATGTAGAATTTCTAGAAAGAGTAATAGGATTATCTATTATTCCACTTTCACATCTTTTTACTTTATATACTTCTTTTGTTTGATTTTTTATATTCATATTTTTATGAATAATTCCTATACCACCAGCTCTGGCAAGAGAAATAGCCAAAGAAGATTCAGTTACAGTATCCATTGCTGCACTCATTATTGGAATATTTAAGATAATATCATTAGTTAAAGATGTTTTTAAAGAAACTTCTGAAGGTAATACTGAAGAATATGATGGAATAAGTAAAACATCATCAAAAGTTAATGCTTCTTTTATAATTTTGTCGTTTAAAGACATAATATTTTATATTTTATTAAATAATTACATTGAATAAAAGAAAAATAAATATATAATATTCTAATATCTAGAATTAGGTAAATAAAAATTAAAATGAAATCATAATTTTTATAAAAAAAAGCCATAGATAAATATATATTTTTTCATTTAAAATTTTTATATAAATTTGTTCTGAATGTCTAAAATTTGAAATATTTATGATGAAAAAATTAAGAATTGCTGTTACAACAATGTTGTTAGCAACATTATTACTTGCCGTTGGTTGCAATAATAAAAATAAAAGTAGTGATAATAACACTAATGAAAGTGATACAGAAGAAGATAGACCAATTAATAATGAAAATGAAAGTCCTACAGATTCAACATCTTCATCATCTTCTGATGATACTTCATCCAATGATCATGATGGAACTTCAAAAAATAATGAAGAAAATGATTCTTCTAATAAAGATAGTACAACACCATCTGAAAATAACGAAACAAAGTAATAAGTAACAGTAAAATAAAATAAAAAAAAGCAAGAAAAGGATAATTTCCACCTTTTTTTGCTTTTATTAACTTTTAATTTTAGCTTTTTTTCCTTTTAAAAATCTTAAATAATATATTCTAGATCTTCTCACTTTTCCAGTTTTATTAATTTCTATTTTTTTTATATTAGGCTGATTTAACATAAATATCCGTTCTATACCAATTCCTAAACTTATTTTTCGTATGGTAAATGTCTTTGTTAAACCAATCCCTTGTTTTTTTATTACAATTCCTCTAAAAGATTGAATTCTTTTTTTTTCTCCTTCTATAATTTCAAAAAATACTGTTATTGTGTATCCTGAATGAAATTTTGGAAATTTATTTTTTACAATAAATTTTTTTTCTACATATTTGATTATATTTTGCGTCATAATGTTAATATTTTTTATTTTTTATTTCATTTAGAACTTCTTTAACTAAATCATTAGCTCTCTTTTTTGACAAAGGACTTTCCGTATATATTCTTATAATATTTTCAGTATTAGAATTTCTTATATGTATCCATTCATCATTTAATAAATGAATTTTTATTCCATCTCTAAAATCCATTTTTTGATTTTTATATTTACTCTTTATTTTTTTTAAAATTTCTGAATAATTATAATTCGGTGATAATTGAATTCTTTTTTTAGACATAAAAAAAATAGGATATTTTTTTTTTAATTTAGATAAAGAAATATTTTTCATACTAGATAAATTAGTTAAGAATAAAGCAATTGCAACTAATGCATCTCTTCCATAACGGATTTTTGGATAAATTATTCCACCATTTCCTTCACCTCCAATAATTGCATTTACACTTTTCATTTTTTTTACAACATTTACTTCTCCTACTGAAGTAGTAAAAAATGAAATCCCTTTTTTTATACAAATTTTTTTCAAAACATGGGAAGAAGATAATGTAGTAACTACTGGACCAGATTCGTTTTTTAATATAAAATCTGCAATAGATATTAAGGTATATTCTTCTCCAAAAAATTCTCCGTTTTCACAAACGAATACTACTCTATCTACATCTGGATCTACAGATATACCTAAATCAGCTTTTAATTCTGGAACTTTTTTACAAATTAATTTTAAATTTTTTTTTATTGGTTCTGGATCATGTGCAAAATCACCATTAGGATTGCAATTCATCTTAACAACATTAATTCCTAAACTTTTTAATAAAATAGGAACTGCTATACCACCAGTAGAATTTATTCCATCAACTACTATTTTTAAATTACATTTTTTTATAAAATTTTTATTAATGATCGGTAAAGATAATATTTTATCTATATGATTTTGAATATAATTTTTTTTTTGATAAAAATGTCCTAACTTTTTGTAAGTTGCAAAACGAAAATTTTTTTTATCTACAATTTTAGATAATTCTATAAATTCATTTTCAGATAAAAATTCTCCCATAGAATTAAATAATTTTATTCCATTCCAATTCTTTGGATTATGACTGGCAGTTATCATAATACCTCCATCTGCTTTTTCATTAATTATAGATATACCTACGGTTGGAGTTGTGGATAATCCAATGCTCATGATGTTCCCACCTAAACTTCGAATGGTTATTATTACTAATTTTTGAAATAATTTTGATGTTAAACGACCATCTCTTCCTATTACTAATAAATAATTTTTTTTTTTATTTTTCTTTTTTATCCAATAAAAATATCCAGAAGAAAAATTTATTATTTCCATAGGAGAAAAACTATTATCAATTTTTCCACCTATAGTTCCTCTAATCCCAGATAAAGATTTTATAATTGTCAAATAATAACAGATTTTTTATAATACAAAAATACAGAATAATATTTTTAATCAATTAAAATTATTCATTTTCTTCATCAAGAAAAATAGATGAAAATAATGTATTATTATCTCCGTTTTTATTAATTTTATTATTTAATCTATTATTTTCATAATCAATTACATTTTTTTTATAATCTTCTTCCCAATCTAAAGGAACCGGGTTAGTTTCTTTAAAATTTTCAAATCTTGATTGATCAGCTATAAATTGCAATCTGAATTTATTTAAACTTCCATTTCTATGTTTAGATATAATTACTTCTGCTTGTCCATTACACGATTCATTATGATAATCACTATCCCATATTTTGAATCCATAATATTCTGGTCTATAAATAAATATTACAATATCAGCATCTTGTTCAATGGCTCCAGATTCTCGTAAATCTGATAATAAAGGTCTTTTATTTCCACCTCTATTTTCTACTGCTCTAGATAACTGAGATAATACAATAATAGGAATATCCAATTCTTTAGCTATTGATTTTAAATTTCTAGAAATTATGGATATTTCTTGTTCTCTATTTTGTGATCTATAAGTATGATGATTTCTCATTAATTGCATATAATCAATTAATATTAATTTTACTTTCTTTTTAGAAATTAGATTTCTACATTTTGCACGTAAATCAAATATGGATAAAGATGGGGTGTCATTTATATATAAAGGAGATCTTTTTATTTTTTCAGATTTTTCTATTAAACATTCCCAATCGGATCTTGATAAATTTGCTTTTCTAATTTTTTCCGAAGATATTTTAGTTTCTGATGAAATTAATTTCGTAATTAATTGTACTGGAGACATTTCCAAAGAAAATATAGCTATAGGAATATTCTTTTTTAAAGAAATATTAGCCACCATAGATAACATAAAAGTGGTTTTTCCCATTCCTGGTCTAGATGCAATTACAATTAAATCAGAATTCTGCCAACCAGAAGTAATACTATCTAACTTATGAAAACCAGATGGAACACCACTTAATCCTTTATTTTTAGTTGTTCTAATTTTTTCAATAACTCTATTTACTAAATCTTCGGTAGATTCATATTTTTTTTTCATTAGATATTTTTGATTTATTTCGAAAATTTTATTTTCTGCATAATTTAATAAATCAAAAATATCCGTATTATGTTCATAACATTTTTTTATAAGATCAGAAGATATTTTAATTAATTCTCTTAATAAAAATTTTTGCAAAACAATTTTACCGTGATATTCTATATGAGCTGAAGAAATAACTTTTTGTGTTAATTCTATTAAATATAATTCACCGCCTATCAAATCTAATTTTCCTTCTTTACGTAATTCATTAGATACAGTATATAAATCTATTGGATTAGAATTATTATACAAATTACGTATAGCAGTATATATATATTGATGCTCTTTTTTATAAAAAATTTCAGGAAAAATTATACTAATAACTTCATCTAATCCTTTTTTATCGATCATAATCGATCCAATTATAAATTCTTCTATATCAACTGCTTGAGGTGGTACTTTACCTAAAATTTCATTATTTATCATTTTATAAAATTTTAAAATTATATATTTTTATTAATCGTCAAAAATGCCCATTGAAATATATTTATTTTTTCTTAATCTGATAATAGAATCTATATCAATTTTTGATAATTCTCTATAATATTTCATTATTTTTCTTTTAACTAACTTAAAAGTTTTTTTAGGATGAAAATGAGCCCCTCCCAAGGGTTCTTTTATTATATCATCTATAAAATTAAATTTATGAATTTCGTATGCAGTCAATTTTAATGCTTTCGCAGTTTCTTCTTTTTTTTTCCAATTTCCCCATAATATTGTAGAACAACTTTCGGGTGAAATTACAGAAAACCATGAATTTTCCATCATAGAAACTTTATCTCCTATTCCTATCCCTAATGCTCCACCACTAGCACCTTCACCAATAATTAAAACTATAACAGGAACTTTTAAACACATCATTTCATAAATATTTTTTCCAATTGCCTCACCTTGACCTCTTTCTTCAGCTTCCAATCCTGGAAATGCTCCTGGAGTATCAATAAATGTAATAATTGGTTTTCTAAATTTTTCCGCTAATTTCATTAAACGTAAGGCTTTTCTATACCCTTCTGGATTTGGCATTCCAAATCTTCTATATTTTCTATCTTTAATATTTCTTCCTTTTTGAGTTCCTATCATCATAAAAGTAATATCATCTATTATTCCAAATCCACCTATAATTGCTTTATCATCTCCAAAACATCTATCTCCATGTAATTCTATAAACGAATTTTTCTTTGTTATGAATTTTATATAATCTAAAGTGTATGGTCTATTTGGGTGTCTAGATAATTGAACTCTTTGCCACGGCGTTAAATTACTATGTACTTTTTTAATAATCTTTTCTAATTTAGATTGTAATTGTACACAGATATTTTTCATATTTATTCCACTTTTTTTTTCTATAAGAAGACAATTAAAATATTGATCTTGAATATCTTGTATTGGTTTTTCGAAATCTAAATATTCCATAATTAAATATAATTAATTAATTATTTATTCAAATAAGTAACCGTATATATTCTTTATTTAATAAAGAAATATATTCTGTTGATATTCCTTTTGGACATTCTATTTCACAAGCCTTAGTATTGCTACAAGTTCCAAATCCTTCTTCATCCATTTTACTAATCATATTTTTAATTCTTTTATTTTTTTCTAATTTTCCTTGAGGTAATATAGAAAGATGTGCAATTTTTGCTGAAACAAATAACATAGCAGATCCATTTTTACAAGCTGCTACACATGCTCCACAACCAATACAAGTTGCTGCATCAAAAGATTCTTCTGCTTTTTCTTTTGAAATAAGAATATTATTTCCATCTACTGTATTTCCAAAAGTATTTACAGAAATATATCCTCCAGAAATAATAATTCTATCTAAAGAAGAACGATCTACAATAAGATCCCTTATAATAGGAAAAGTTTTTACTCTCCAAGGTTCTATATATATAGTTTCTCCATTTTTAAAATTTCGCATATGTAATTGACAAGTGGTAGTTAATTCATCTGGACCATGAGCTCGTCCATTTATATATAAAGAACACATTCCACAGATTCCTTCTCTACAATCATGATCAAATGATATAGGAAATTCTTTTTTGGAAGAAATAATTTGATTATTTAATATATCTAACATTTCTAAAAATGAACTATTAGGAGATATGTTATAAACTTTATATCTTTTAAAATAGCCTTTTTCTTCGTTATTTTTTTGCCTCCAAATTTTTAAATTAAATTCCAATAAATTTTCCATACTATAATATTGTTATTTTATTTATAAGAACGATCCTCAATTTTAATTGAATCAAATTTCAAATCTTCTTTATGCATAACTTCTTTACTAATTGGTTTATTTTTTATGTATTCCCATACAGAAACATATTGATAATTTGAATCATCACGTAAAGCTTCTCCATCTTTGGTTTGATATTCTTCTCTAAAATGACTTCCGCAAGATTCGTTACGATTCAAAGCATCCATTGCCATTAATTCACCTAATTCTAAAAAATCAGATACACGAATAGCTTTTTCTAATTCAGAATTTAATCCATCTTCTATTTTTCCAGGAATAAAAACATTATTCCAAAATTCATATCTAATTTCTTGTATTCTTTTTATAGATTCTATTAATCCATTATAATTTCTAGTCATTCCAACATATTCCCACATAATTTTTCCTAATTTTTTATGAAAAAAATCTACTGATTTTTCTCCTTTTTTTTGAAAAAGTTTTTTAATTTTATTTTTTACTATTTTTTCTGAATTTAAAAATTCTTTATGTTGTATTATATATTTTATATCATTATTATTAACGTTAACATATTTAGATAAATAATCTGCTATAGTATAGGGAAGAATAAAATAACCATCTGCTAATCCTTGCATAAGAGCAGATGCCCCTAATCTATTAGATCCATGATCTGAAAAATTAGCCTCTCCTATTACAAAACAACCCGGAATAGTTGACATTAAATTATAATCTACCCATATTCCTCCCATTGTGTAATGAACAGCTGGATAAATTTTCATAGGATTTTCATATGGATTATCATTAGTAATTTTTTCATACATATGAAATAAATTACCATATTTGGATTCTATTGTTTTTTTTCCAAATTTTTTTATTTCCAAAGAATCTATATTAGATAATCCAATTTCATTAGCTTTTTCAATCCCATATCTTCTTATAGAAGATTCAAAATCTAAAAAAATTCCTTCTTTAGTATCATTATTTTCTATTCCAAATCCATTATCACAACGTTCTTTAGCTGCTCTAGAAGCTACATCTCTAGGAACTAAATTCCCAAATGATGGATAACGTCTCTCTAAAAAATAATCTCTTTCATCTTCTTTTAAATCAATAGCTTTTTTTTTCCCATTTCTTATAAGAACGCTATCTTTTATTTTATTAGGGACCCATATTCTTCCATCATTTCTTAATGATTCAGACATAAGAGTTAATTTAGACTGATAATCTCCATGTATAGGAATACAAGTAGGATGTATTTGAGTAAAACAAGGATTAGCAAAAAATCCACCTTTTTTATGTACTTGCCATATAGCACTGGCATTTGCACCCATAGCATTAGTAGATAGAAAAAAAACATTTCCATATCCACCAGTAGCTATTACGACTGCATGTGATGAATATTTCTCTATTTCACCAGTAATCAAATTTCTAGCAATTATTCCTCTAGCAAATCCATCTATTACTACTAAATCTAACATTTCATGTCTATTATACAATTTAATTTTTCCTTTTCCAATTTGTCTAGACATTGCTGAATAACAAGCTAATAAAAGTTGTTGTCCAGTTTGTCCTTTGGCATAAAATGTTCTAGAAACTTTAGTCCCTCCAAAAGATCTTGTATCTAGATATCCTGCATAGTCTCTTGCAAAAGGGACCCCCTGAGCAACACATTGATCAATAATATTAGACGATATTTCTGATAAACGATAAACATTAGATTCTCTAGATCTAAAATCTCCACCTTTTATTGTGTCATGAAAAAGTTGAAAAATAGAATCGTTGTCACCTTTATAATTTTTAGATGCATTTATCCCCCCTTGAGCAGCTACTGAATGGGCTCTTCTAGATGAATCTTGATAACAAAATGATTTAACTTTATATCCTAATTCGGATAATGTAGCTGATGCTGCCCCTCCTGCTAATCCAGTTCCAACAACAATAATTTCTATATTTTTTCTATTATTAGGAGCAACCATATTCAACGAATATTTGTGATTTTTCCACTTATCGGATAATTTTCCACTAGGAACTTTTGACGTTAATTTGAATAAATTTTGATTCATATTATATTTATATTAAAAAATTAATTTTTTAATTGAAAAAAAACCAAATAGCAATAATAGAAAATCCAATAGAAATAAACCAAAAATAAAAACAACCAAATTTTTTAATCCAAATAAAATTTTTTTTATTAGCTATACCTAATGAATAAAAAGACGATTGAAATCCGTGATTTAAATGAATTCCTAACATTATAAAAGAAAAAACATATATAAAAGTATAATAAGGATTTTTAAATAATGAAATAACTATTTTATAGTCTGAAATTTTATTAGAAGAATATTTCATGGGAATTGAAAAATTTATTAAATGAAGAATTAAAAAACATAATATTAATATTCCACTAATTATCATTGTTCTACTACTAAACGATGTAATAGGAGTGGATTTATTTAAAGAATATTCTACATCACCTCTAATATTTTTATTTTTTAAAAAAATATTAATTCCTAAAAAAATATGAGTAATAAAACCGATAGCTAAAATATATTCCATTATATGGATAAAAATATTATTCCTCATGAAAAATACTGCTTCATTAAAAGTTTTTTCTCCATAAAAAAGAGATAAATTAATACTTAAATGTAATAGTAAAAAAATCATAAGAAAAACACCAGTAGAAGCCATGATTATTTTTTTACCAATAGAAGATTTAAAAAATATTGAATAAAACATGTTCACTATTAAATAATTTTTGTTACTTTTTGTAGAGATTCTATTAACAAATCTATATCTTTTTTTTTATTAAAAATTCCAAAAGAAACTCTTACTGGCATCATTTTTTTTAACAACGATTTATCTACAATAGATTGAATAACATGAGATATTTCATTATTTGAACTATCACAAGAACTACCTTTAGATATAGAAATTCCCATTAAATCTAATTGAAAATAAAATAAATAATCCACTTTTTTTATAGGATATAAAAAATTTAATATCGAAGGAATACTTTTTTCAAAGTTACTGGATAATCCATTAAAAATTATATCAGGAATAATTTCTTTTAATTTTAAAATACAGTAAGATTTTAATTCTAAAATTTTTTTTATATGATCGGAAAAATTATTAGAAGATAATTCTAAAGCTTTTGATAATCCAGCTATTCCAGATACATTTTCTGTTCCAGGACGAATTCCATATTCTCTACAATTATTTATTAAATAAAATTTTATATTTTTTAATATATTTTCTCTAATAAAAATAAATCCTACACCTTTTGGTCCATAAAATTTATGAGCGCTAGCCGTAACAAAATCAATTTGTAATTGTTTCATATCAATAGGAAAATTACCTATAAATTGAATTGTATCTGAATGAAAATAAGCATTATATTTTTTACATAAAAAAATTACATTATTTAAATCTAATAATAAATTACCAATTTCATTATTAGCATACATTAAACTAACAAGAATTTTCTTAGAAGAACATTTTTTTAAATGTTCTTCTAAATGATTTAAGTCAAGTGTCCCATTACTATCAAAATTAACAAAACTTGTAGATATATTTTGTTTTTTAGATAAAGAATAAATTGTTTGTAAAACTGAAGAATGTTCTAATTTGGAAGTTATAAAATGTTTTACATCTAAATTATTAATAGATAATTGTATTACTAAATTATTTGACTCAGTCCCTCCAGAAGTAAATAAAATTTCATAAGAAGATGAATTAATATTATTAGCTATAATAATCCTAGATTCTTCTATAATAGAACGAACAGATCTTCCATAACTATGTTGTAAAGAAGAAGGATTCCCAAATGTATATTTTAATACATTTGTCATAGTTTTTAATACTTCCTTTCTCAAAGGAGTACTAGAGGCATTATCTAAATATGCACGTCTCATTATTATATTTTATTTTTTTATATACATAAATATAAAGTATAGTATAAAGTATAAAAAAATAAAATTCATATTTCATTAATATTTATATAGAATCTTAATAAATAAATTATATTAAAAATTTTTTATAGTTAACAAATTTTACTTTATAATATTAATTTTTTTTATAAATTCTATTAATTTATGAAATTTAATTTAAATAATTATCATATTATATTATGAATGATTTGTTAAAATACGATTTAGTTATTATTGGATCTGGACCAGGTGGATATGTATCTGCTATTCGATCAAGTCAGTTGGGATTAAAAACTGCAATAATTGAAAAATATTCAAAATTAGGTGGAACATGTTTAAACGTAGGATGTATTCCTTCTAAATGTGTCTTAGATACATCTAAATATATTTATTTAGCCAAAAAAAATTTTTATTCACATGGTATTTTTTTTGAAAAATTACAATTTGATTTAAACAAAATAATTAATAGAAAAAATAATATAATTGAAAATATAAATAACGGTATAAAATATTTAATGAGAAAAAATAAAATAGATATTTATTATGGAATTGGATCTTTTAATACAAAAAATACATTATTAGTTATCGATGATAAATCGATGAAAATAAAACAAACAATAAAATTTAAATATTGTATCATATCAACTGGATCTAAACCTTTCAAATTCCCATATATAAAAAAATTTGAAAATAGGATTTTATCCTCTACAGAAGCATTAAATTTAAAAAATCTTCCAAAGAATTTAATAACAATTGGAGGAGGAATAATTGGATTAGAATTAAGTTCTTTTTTTAGTAGATTAGGAAGTAAAGTTACTATTATTGATAATATGGATAAAATTATACCAAATATGGATTATTCATTAAGTAATGAAATCAAAAAAATATTTGAAAAATCTTCTATAAGAATAGAAACTTCTTTATCCGTTAATAGTGTATTATCCAATAATCCAAAGGAAGTTATTGTTTCAACAATTAATAAAAATAATGGAAAAGAACTATTATTTAAAGGAGATTATTGCTTAATATCCATTGGTAGAATTCCCTATACAGAAGGATTAGGATTGGATAAAATAGGAATAAAAAAAAATGAAAAAGGATTTATAAAGGTTAATCAATCGTTAAAAAGTACAGTTGATAATATATACGCAATTGGAGATGTTATAGGTGGAAAAATGTTAGCACATAAAGCAGAAGAAGAAGGATTATACGTATCTGAATATATATCTGGACATAAACCTAATAAATTAAATTATAATTTGATTCCATCAGTCATATATACATACCCAGAGGTAGCTAGTGTTGGGGATACAGAAGAAAATATAAAGAATAAAAAATTAGAATACAATAAAGGAATTTTTCCTATGAAAGCATTAGGTAGAGCTCATACAACTGGAAATACAGATGGTTTTGTAAAAATTATATCTGATAAAAAAACCGATAAAATACTAGGAATACATATCATTAGTGAGCATGCATCAGATATGATTATGGAAGCAGTAGTTGCTATGGAATTTAGAGCTTCATGTAAAGATATATATAGGATTTGTCATCCACATCCTACTTTTAGTGAATCTTTTAAAGAGGCTTCATTATTAAATTTTGAAAATCGTGCTATACATATTTAAAATTAACTATTTTATTTAATATAAAAATATAAATTTATCACCTATCACCAAATGATAACTGATTTTTTTTTTTCTTTTAAAAATTCATTTACCATTAAAAAATGCTTACATCCAATAAAACCTAAATTAGCAGAAAATGGAGATGGGTGTGTTGTTTTCAAAACAAAATGATTTTTGATATTTTTAATGAAATTTTCTTTATTTTTAGCATATTTTCCCCACAATAAAAAAACGATGTTTTTTTTTCTTATAGATATATTGTATATAATTTGATCTGTAAAAATTTCCCAACCCAAATTTTTATGAGACCCAGGACTACCTTTTCTAACTGTTAATATAGAATTAAGTAATAAAACACCTTGTTTTGCCCAATTTACTAATGATCCACTTTTTGGTAATTGATAATCTTTAAAACAATTTTTAATTTCTCTAAAAATATTTTTCAAAGATGGAGGAAATGGGGTTCCATTTAAAACAGAAAAAGCCAGTCCATCGGCTTGATTATAATTATGATAAGGATCTTGACCTAATAAAACTACTTTTATTTTTTGAAAAGAACAATATTTCATAAAAGAAAAAATATTATTCATTTTTGGAAAACAAGTAAATATTTTATATTCTTTTTTGACAAATTTTATTAAATCTACAAAATATTTTTTATTCGATTGTTCATTAATTAATTGAATCCAATTATATTCAGTTTTATAATTTTTTTCTTTTTTATCCATGTAAAAATTTTTTTTTCTTTAGAAGATCCTCCTTAGTTTCTATATTTTTTAAATCTTTCACACAGCAATTGACAGGACATATTATAACACATTGTGGTTCACTAAAAAAACCAATACATTCTGTACATTTTTCAGAAACAATAAAATAAATATCTTCATTTTTTGGATTTTGTGAAATTGTAGGATCTAAATTAATACTTAATTTTTTATTTGTTAAAGTGGTGCCATCAGCCATTTTCCATTTTTTTCCACCTTCATAAATTGCATTATTAGGACATTCTGGTTCACAGGCTCCACAATTAATACAATTAGTTGTAATTTTTATAGACATAATTTAATAATGTTTTATAATTAATTTATCTATATCATTAATTATTATTTCTTTATAAAAAGATCCATTTATATTAGGCGCTTTTATTCCACTTTTTATAAAAATTTTGGAAATAAAAATTCTACATTCGTCCCATAAATTTTCTTTGATAAAACTTTCTAATATTTTTTTACCACCTTCGATAATTATCGATTGTATTTTTCTATTATATAAATGTTTTAATACATAAAATAACATATCTTTATTAAAATTAATTTTTATATATTCTATATTATTGTTTTTTTTTTTATGTATTTCATTAAATATAATAGTACGTTGACTGTTATCTAATACAAAATAGTTATTAGGAATGTTTAAATTTTTATCTAATAATATTCTAATAGGATTATTTCCATACCATTTTCTTATATTTAATTTAGGATTATCAATTAAAACTGTTCTTTTTCCTATTAAAATACTATCTTCTTCAGCCCTCCATTTATGATTTAATTGTCTTGAAAAAATATTACTAATCCAAATTTTTTTTTTTTCTTGTGATGTTATAAAACCATCATTATTTTGAGCCCATTTTAATATAATAAATGGACGATTTTTTTTATAAAAAGTAAAAAATCGTTTATTTAAAATTTTACATTCATTTTCTAAATAATTATTTATAACTAATATTCCAGACTTTCTTAATTTATCTATTCCTCTACCTTTAACCTTATTATAAGGGTCTTGTACTCCTATTACTACTCTAGGTATATTATTTTTTATGATTAAATCAACACAAGGTGGTGTATTACCAATATGTACACATGGTTCTAACGTAACATAAAGAGTGGATTCTAACAATAAAAAACAATTTTTGATTTTATTAATTGCTATTACTTCTGCATGTGCTTCTCCATATTTATAATGCCAACCTTCTGAAAGAATTCTACCTTTATGTTCAATTACACAACCCACCATGGGGTTAGGTGATACATTACCTAATCCATTTTTAGCTAGTTGAATAGCTCTTTCCATAAAAGATTTTTTAATTTTCATTATTTCAAAAATAATTATTTTATGAATTCCATATTTTCCAAGAATATTCTGCTTGAATATATAACATATCTAATCCATTTTTAATTAGAGCACCTTTTTTTTCACCTTGTTTTAAAAAAAGTGTTTTAGAAGGATTATATATAAGATCATAAAAAATATGATTATTAGATATATATTGATATGGAATTAATGGACAACAATTTATATTAGGATGAGTACCTAAAGGGGTGCAATTAATAATTATTTTATATTCATCTAATATTTCTTTATTAATTTCGTTGTATAATAATACATTATCTTCTATACTATTTCTGGATACAAATTTATGTTTTATATCTAATTTATGTAAAACATATGAAACTGTTTTTGAAGCACCACCAGTTCCTAATATTAATGCTTTTAAATATTTATAATCTTTAATTATTCTAATAAATTTTTCAAAAGATTTTTTGAATCCTAAAATATCTGTATTATATCCTATTTTTTTATTTTTTTCTATGTTAATTACATTTATAGATCCAATTAATCTAGCCTCTTTATCAATTTTATCCAAAAAAGGAAAAATTTTTATTTTATAAGGAATAGTAACGTTACAACCCCTTAAAAAGGGCTTATTTAAGATAGAAATAACGTCTTCTATTTTTGGAATATCAAAAATTATATAATCACAATTTTTGATAAATTCTTTTTTAAATTTTTTTATAAAATATTCTCTTGAAAAAGAATATTGTATATTTCTTCCGATTAATCCAAATATAAATTTATTTTTTATAAATTCATTATTTTTCATCTTTCATTTTCATACGTTCTCTATGTATAGCTCTTAATATTTCGTTTCTTCTATATTCTGATGGTTTGACATATTGTTGTTTATCCCTAATCTCTTTTAAAACATGAGTTTTATCAAATTTTTTTTTACTTTTTTTTAAAGCTTTTTCAATAGATTCACCTTCTCTTAAAGTAGTAATTAATATCATATTTTTAAAATCAAAATAAATAAATAATAATTTATTATATGGACATTATCGGATTTGAACCGACGACCTCTACCATGTCAAAGTAGTGCTCTAAACCTACTGAGCTAAATGTCCAAATTTTACAACAAAAATAAGTATTTTTCTATAAAAAAAATTATTTATAATGTCCTATAACAATATTTTACAAAAATCTTTAAAATATTTAAAAGGATTGAATTCTAAGAAAAATTTTCTTCTTAAAAAAGAATTAAATCTTTATACATATGAAGATTTAATTCTTTTTTATCCAAAAGGATATCTTATAGTTTCTTTAAAAAGAATATCAGAATTATCTAATTATAACAATTCTTTTGTTCAAATAATAGGAAAAATAATAAAAATAAAAGAAATTATAAAAAAAAATAAAAAAGAAAAAATACTAATAGCTTTATTAAAAGATAATACTGGATATATTGAGTTAGTATGGTTTAAAAAAATAAATATTTTAAAAAGTTTTAAAAAAAATATTATAGTAACTGTTTTGGGAAGATTAACAAAATTTCAAGATAAAAATCAAATTATTCATCCAAAAATAAAAAAAATTAATTCTAAAGACAAAATTAATTCTATATATCCAATCTATAAAATATCTGAAAATTTAAAAAAAAAAGGAATTAAAAATAATTTTATTAATAAATTAGTATATAATGCAATAAAAGAATTATTTAATAATAAAAATGGATTAAAAGAATTTATATTTAAAAATATAGTTAATGAAAAAAACAATAAATTAATATCCAAAAAAGAAGCTATAATTCAAATTCATTTTCCAAAATCTATAGATAAATTGCAAAAAGCAAAATATTCTTTAAAATTTGAAGAATTTTTTTGGTTAAGATTATTTTTTTTAAGAAAAAAAAATATAATAGTATATAAAAAAAATTTTTTAAAAATAGGTAATAATTTTAAATCCTTTTATAAAAATTATTTACCATTTAATTTGACTGTGGATCAAAAAAATGCATTGAAAGAAATATGGAGTGATTTAAAAAAACCAATCCAAATGAATAGATTATTGCAAGGTGATGTTGGAAGTGGAAAAACTATAATTGCCATATTAACAATACTATTAGCATTAGATAATGGATTTCAATCTTGTTTAATGGCCCCTACTGAAGTTTTAGCAATTCAACATTATAATTATATAAATAAAATGCTTTCTAAAATAGGAATAAATATAGCATTATTAACCGGATCTACTTCATCTTCTAATCGAAAGAAGATTCATCAAATGATATTGGATGGAAAAATATCTATTTTAATTGGAACACATACTTTGATACAAAAAAATATAATTTTTAAAAATTTAGGACTTGCAATAATTGATGAACAACAACGATTTGGAGTGGAACAAAGAGAAGCAATTTATAAAAATAATAAATTTCCCCATATATTAATAATGACTGCCACACCTATTCCTAGAACTTTAGCAAAAGTTATTCATCAAAATTTAAATATTTCTATTATAAAAAAATTACCTATAGGAAGAAAACCTATAAAAACTTTACATTTTTGGAATGAAAATAAAGAAAAAGTTTTCAAAATAATAAATGATCAAATTACAAAAGGAAGACAAATTTATATAGTTTATCCAACTATAAATAAAGGAAAAAATCAATATAAAAATTTATTAATAGGATATCAAGAAATAATAAAAAAATTTCATCATTTAAACAAAAATCAAATTGGAATTTTACATGGAAAAATGAATCCTAAAGAAAAAAAATTGCAAATAAATAATTTTTTTCAAGGAAAAACTAAAATAATGGTTACTACTACGATTATAGAAGTAGGAATAGACATTCCTAATGTATCAGTAATTTTGATAGAAAATGCAAATGTTTTTGGTTTATCTCAATTGCATCAATTAAGAGGTAGGGTAGGTAGAGGAATACATCAAAGTTATTGTATATTATTATCAGAAAAAAAAATTAATTCTGATGGATATATTAGAATTAATAAAATGTGCCGAATAAATGATGGATTAGAAATAGCTAAAGAAGATTTAAAATTGCGTGGGGGAGGAAATTTAACAGGAACACAACAAAGCGGAAAAAATTATCTATTTATAAATTTCTTTAAAGATTATAATTTAATCAAAGAAGTTATTTATACCACTAACAAATTTTTAGAAAAAAACTCCAATTATACAAAATTACAATCCTGATAAGGATTTTTTTATAAAAAAAATATATGGAAATAAATTTCCCAAATTTAAATAAAATTCAAAAAAAAATAATTAAAACTATTGATGGATCTATATTAGTAATTGCAGGAGCTGGATCAGGTAAAACTAGGGTCATAACATATCGTATTATACATATGATCAATAATTTAGGAATAAAACCTGAAAATATATTAGCATTAACTTTTACAAAGAAATCTTCAAAAGAAATGAAAGATCGTATATATAATATAATACAAGATAAATCAATAATAAATAAGTTAACAATAGGGACATTTCATTCTATTTTCTCTAAAATATTAAGAAAAGAATCAGATTTTATTAAAATTAGTTCAAATTATACTATTTATGATCAAAAAAACTCAGAAAATATAATAAAAAATATATTAGAAGATCTAAACTTAGATAAGTTATTTAAAATAAAGGATATATTGAAAATAATATCTAATTATAAAAATAATTTATTTTTTTCAAAAAAAAAAATAAATCTTAAAGAACCTTTAAAAAATATATATGATATTTATATAAAGAAATGTTATATATCTCAATCATTAGATTTTGACGATATATTATTATATACTAATTATCTATTTTATAGATTTCCAAATATACTTGAAAAGTATCAAAATATATTCAAATATATTTTGATTGATGAATATCAAGATACTAATCTATCTCAAAATAACATTATAAAATTTTTATATAAAAAACATAAAAATATTTTTGCAGTAGGAGATGATGCTCAAAGCATTTATACTTTTAGAGGTGCTAATATATCAAATATTCTTAATTTTCATATTGAATATCCAAAATCAAAAATATTTTATTTAGAACAAAATTATCGTTCAACTAATTATATCGTACAAGCTGCTAATAATATTATATCATTTAACAAAAGTCAAATCCAAAAGAAAACGTGGACAGATAATGAAAATGGGGAAAAGATCAGAATATATTGTGCTTCTTCAGATAAAGAAGAAGCACAATATATAGTTAACTCTATAAATATTATAATAAAATATAAACAATATAAATATAAAGATTTTGCAGTTTTTTATAGAACAAATTACCAATCTTATATTATAGAATATGTTTTTAAAAAAAATAAAATTCCATATAAAATATATGGAAATATATCATTAGATAAAAGAAAAGAAGTAAGAGATTTATTATCATATTTAAAAATTGTAATAAACCCTAATGATCAAGAGTCATTATTAAGAATTCTTAAGAATAAAATATCTAATAAAAAAATAATTAATTTTTTATTAAAATTAACATCCAAAAATAATAATATCTTTAATATTATTAATAAAATTGAATCTTACAATGAAATAAAAATCAATTCTAAAAAAATTAAAAATATTAAAAATATTTTTAATATTATTGAAAAACTTCATTTAAAAATAGAAGAAAAAAATGCATATGAAATAATAAAAAATATAATTCATTTAATTCTTTCACAAAAGAAAAATAGTCATGATAAAAATAAGTTAGAAAATAATCAATTATATCATTTTTTTTTACAAGAATCTAAGTCCAATAAAAACATTCATTTATCTGAATTTTTGCAGAATTTTTATTTTGAAGAAATAGAACAAAAAATAAAAATAGATAATAAAAATACGAATGATGATAAAAATAATAAAGTTTCATTAATGACCGTACATTTATCAAAAGGACTAGAATTTTATGTGACTTTTATCACTGGATTAGAAGAAAATATTTTTCCATCCAAATCAAAAATGAATTTGAAAAATTCATTAAAACAAATAGAAGAAGAACGACGATTATTTTATGTAGCTATAACTAGAGCAAAAAAAATAACATTTTTAACATATGCTAAATCAAGATTTATATGGGGAAGAAAAAAAATAAATCCACCTAGTCGATTTATTAAAGAAATAAATAAAAATTTAATTTCTTTTGAGACTAAAATCAGTGATCATATTAATAATTTTACTCATAAAAAAAAATCTTTAAAAGAAATAAATAATCAATATAATTTCAATTCAAATTTAAATATTTTTAAAAAAGGATACAAAGTTTTCCATCCCAAATTTGGAGAAGGAATTATATTATTTTTACAGAAAAAAAATACAATTGCTACTATAAAATTTAAACAATTTGGAGAAAAAAAAATTTTATTAAGCTTAAATAAACTTATTGTTACCTAAAAATAAAATATTAACTTTTCATCCAATCGTTCAGATTACATAATACATATATTAAGATCAATAAATTTTCTATATATAAAAAATATTTTATATCGCTAATACCAAAAAATTAAAGTAATAATTTTTGAAAAAATTACTGAATATTAAAATATCGTATTTGAAATATATATTATAAATAATAATACATCAACATACAATCATTAAGTATATGATTGATGTTCATTTAGAATAATTTAAATTCTTAATTAAGAAAAAATAATATTTTAAAAAACTTTAAGTTATATAAAAAATGGGTATTTTTAAAATAAAGGGTGGAAAATCTTTAAAAGGTAAAATAACTCCACAAGGATCAAAAAATGAATCTTTACAAATATTGTGTGCGTCATTGCTAACTTCGGATAAAATTAGAATTAAAAATATTCCAGAAATAGGAGATGTTACATGTTTAATTAAAATCATTAAAAATTTAGGAGTAATAGTAGAGAAAAATGGAACAGGAGATTATACCTTTCAATCAAAAGATATAAATATTGAATATTTAAAAACAAAAAGTTTTCATAAAAAGTATGGAAATTCGATTAGAGGATCTATAATGATCGCAGGACCAATATTAACTCGATTTAAAAAAGTTTGGATTCCAATTCCTGGAGGAGATCGAATTGGACGTAGAAGATTAGATGCCCATTTAAATGGATTAAAATCGTTAGGTGCAGATATTATTCATCAAAATGAAGGGGAATATGATGAATATTTTTATTTAAAAACTAGAAAAAAAATATTAATTGGTAGGTATATTTTAATGGAAGAAGCTTCAATAACAGGAACTGCAAATATAATAATGGCAGCAACTTTAGCTAAAGGGGTAACTATCATATATAATGCTGCATGTGAACCATATATTCAACAATTATGCAATTTTTTGAATAAAATAGGAGCAAAAATAACTGGAATTGGAACTAATTTAATAAAAGTAATAGGGGTTAAACAACTAAAAGGAGGTACTCATACAATACTTCCAGATATGGTAGAAATTGGTAGTTGGATTGGATTAGCAGCTGTTACTTCTTCTGAAATAAGAATAAAAAATGTTAATTGGAGTAATTTAGGAATTATTCCAAATATTTTTAAAAAAATGGGGATAAAAATAAAAAAAGAAGAAAATGATATTTTTATTCCAGCACAAAAATCTTATGAAATTAAAAAATTATTAAATAATGCAATATTAACGATATCAGATGCTCCATGGCCTGGTTTGACTCCAGATTTACTAAGTATACTAATTGTAGTTGCTACTCAAGCAAAAGGAAGTGTTTTGATTCATCAAAAAATGTTTGAAAGTAGATTATTTTTTGTAGATAAATTAATAGAAATGGGAGCACAAATAATATTATGTGATCCTCATAGAGCAACAATAATTGGATTAAATCATCAATCATATTTACGTGGTGCAATATTAAATTCTCCAGATATAAGAGCAGGAATATCTTTGCTTATAGCAGCACTTTCTGCTAAAGGTATCAGTATAATTAAAAATGTAGAACAAATAGATAGAGGATATGAAAATATAGATGAAAGATTAAGAAAATTAGGGGCTAAGATATTAAGAATTAAATAAAATGATAATATTTATTTGTTATGAAAGAAATAAAAAAATTTGAATATATAACTAAAGAAGGATTAAAAAAATTAAAAGAAAAAATAGAAAAATTGGAAAATATAGAAAGATCTCAAATATCTTTACAAATAGCTGAAGCTAGAGATAAAGGAGACTTATCAGAAAACGCTGAATATGATGCAATTAAAGAAAAACAAATTTTATTAGAAATGAATATAGCTAAATTAAAAGAAAAATTATCTAATGCAAGAATTATAGATGAAAAAAAAATAAATAAAACTAGAGTTTCTATATTATCTACTATTAGATTAAGGAATCTAACTAATGGGATTGAACAAAAATATACTTTAGTTCCTGAAGATGAAGCCGATTTAAAATCTGGAAAAATATCTATTAACACTCCTATATCTTTAGGATTATTAGGAAAACAAGTAGGGGATATAGCACATATAAAATTACCTAATAATATGTCGTTAAGTTATGAAATATTAAAAATTGAATTTAATGAGAAATAATATATTTATTGATATAATAAAAAATAAAATTCCTTGCTATAAAATAGCAGAAGATGCTGATCATATATCTTTTTTAGATATTTCTCCATTAAAAATCGGACATACCCTAGTTATTCCAAAAAATATTTATAGAGATAAAATTTTCTCTATTCCAGAAAAGAATTTTATTTCTATAATGATTTTTTCTAGAAAAGTTGCAATAGGAATAGAACAAGCTATTAATTGTAATCGAGTTGGAGTATTTATTATGGGATTTGAAATTCCTCATATTCATGTTCATTTAATTCCAATGGATCAAGAATCTGATGCTGATTTTTCAAAGAAAAGAATAAATTTATCTACAAAAAAATTTAATTATTTATCAAAAAAAATAAGTAATTATATAAATCTATAATAATAGATATTTTTTTTATTAAAATTTTTTAATAATAAAATTATATTATAAATAATTGATATTAAATTAATTAAAAATGAACAACAATATTTATTCAAGGAATAATTTTCAATTATTTATGAATGTTGAAAATCAAAAAATTCCTACATTAATTTTTATTCATGGATTTATGGGGAATTCAAAAATATGGAAATATTTATTTAATAATTTATATAAATATTATAAAATTATTATAGTTGATCTCCCTGGTCATGGAAAAAGTAAAATCTCATCAAATGATGTTGATTTAACTATAGATAATATAGCAGATGATGTAATTAAATGGATTTTGATTAAAAAATATATAAAAAAAGCAATATTTATCGGTCATTCTATGGGAGGATATGTTGCTTTATCTATTGCAAAAAAAATTCCAGAAATATTTTCGGGATTATGTTTATTGCACTCCACTGCAGAATCTGATAATTATCAAAAAAAAAAAAATCGAATAAACTCAATAAAATTAATAAATAAAAATTTTGAATTTTTTATTTCTGAAAATGTAAAAAAATGGTTTAATCCAAAAAAAATTAATTCATTAAAAAAAGAATTAGAATTTACAAAAAAAATTGCATTGTCAACACCTATTAATGTTATAACTTCATTGTCAATAGGTATGACAAAACGTAAGAATAGAATTTCTGTATTAAGGAATACATCATTTCCTAAATTATATATTATAGGAAAATATGATTTAATTTTAGATAAAAATAAAATTTATAAAGAAATAAATCTAGGATATAGAACTAGTTCAGTAGAAATTTCGACAGGACATATGGCACATTTAGAATCTCCTAAAGAAATAACAAAAATTTTAAAAAAATTTGTATCCATTTGCTCTATTTAAATTTAAATACTTCATAAAATAAATGTTTAATGATTTTTCAAAAAAAAATTGATATAAGAAAAAAATATTTATTTTATAGAAAATATTTTTTTACTGAAAAAAATATAAACTTTTTTAGTAAAAAAATATTTTTTCAATTGAAAAAATTACCTATATGGAATAAAAAATATTACCATATTTTTATTCCTATAAAAAAATATCGAGAAATAAATACATTTATTATCATTAATTTTTTACTAAAAAAAAAATCTAAATGCGTTGTTACAATTCCATTTTTAAATTTTTATGATAATTCAATAAAAAATTGTCTTTTTAATAAAAAAATCACTTTAAAAAAAAATAAATATGGAATATTAGAACCTATATATAAAAAATATATTCCTCCTTCTTGTATAGAAATAATATTTATTCCTTTATTGATATTTGATTCTAGAGGATATAGAATAGGATATGGAAAAGGTTTTTATGATAGATTTATTACTAAATGTAGTAATAACATTATAAAAATAGGATTAAGTATATTTAATCCTCTGAATAATCTAATTTTAGATATACATAAAAATGACTTGATTTTGGATATAGGTGTTACTCCAAATAAAATATTTTTTTTTAAAAATGAAAAAATTTAAAAATATCCCATATCATAATAATAATCATGATTAAACTAATTATTATAAAACCAAATACATTAAAAATTTCAGAAATTTTTTCACTTAATTTTTTTCCTATAATTAATTCTAATATAATAAAAAAAATATATCCTCCGTCCAACGATGGAATAGGAATTAAATTTAGAAAAGCTAACCAAATAGATAGATATGCAGTTAAATTTAAAAAAATACTCCAATTCCAATAATTAGGAAATTCCTGAGCAATAGATAAAAAGCTTCCTAAATGTTTATAAGCTTTTGTTTCTATTTGAAAAATATTTTTTAAAAAAAAAATCTGATCTTTAAATACATCTTCAGATTTTTTTAATCCATTCAATAAACTTTCCATAATAGAATAATTATTTACTTTAATATTAAAAATATTATATAATTCTATAAAATTTTTAAAAGATAAACCCAGAATATTTTTTTTTTTAAAAAAAAACTTTTTTTGTAGAAATTTTCCATTTCTATTTATTCCTATTATAATTTTTTTATTATTTATATTAAAACGTTTTATTTTATATTTTAATTGATCCTGAAACATTATAGGAATATAATTAATAGATAATATTTCATCATTAGATTTTAATCCATATTTTTCTGCATATGAATTACTTATTATAAAATTAATAATAGGTGGTGTTCTAGGTATTACAATAAAATTTATTTTTTTTTTATCAAAAAAAAATTTCTTCTTATCACTTAATGATAGATTAATTATTTTATTATTACGATTTAAAATTATTTTATTTCCCAATAAAATATGTTTATTGATTTCATTAAAATATGGAATTTTATTATGATCTATAGATAAAATTTTATCTCCGTTTTTTAATCCAAATTGATCTAATAAATCATTAATTTCAATTCCATATAGAATATTTTTATTAAGTAATTTTGAATCTCCGTTTTTAAATAAAAAAAATGAAAAAATAAAAATAGATAAAACAAAATTGGCAATTATTCCCCCAGAAATAATCAATAATCTTTTTATTAAAGATTTAGAATAAAAATTATGATTATCAATATAATTATTAGTATTTCTAATTCCAGATATTTTAATATATCCCCCTAATGGAATCCATCCTATTCCATAAAGAGTATCTCCTATTTTTTTTTTAAAAATGGAAAAAAATGGATTAAAAAATAAAAAAAATTTTTCTACTCTAACTCCAAATAATTTGGAAAAAACAAAATGACCTAATTCGTGAACTAAAATTAGTAATGATATACTAATTATTAATTGTAAAGGACGCAAGAACATAAACTATCATATAAGAAAAATTTTCGTAAATATACAATTTATGTATTTATTTTTAAATACTTTTTATTCTAATTAATTATTTGTTTATTTTAATATTAAATAAAAATAAATTTTGAATTTATCTGAATTAAAAAAAGGAGAAAAAGGAATTATAACAGGTTATAAAAATTATAATTTTCCAATAAAGTTATTAGAATTAGGGGTTTTACCGGGGATAAAATTTGAAATACTTTTTATTTCTATATTTAATGATCCGTTATGTATAAAATATGATCAATTTTGTTTAGCATTAAGAAAAAAAGAAGCAGAAAATATTTTAGTTGAACGTATTAAGTAAAATGAATAAAAAAATCATTAAACTAGCAATTATAGGAAATCCTAATGTCGGAAAATCATCATTATTTAATAATTTAACTGGACTAAATCAAAGAATAGGAAATTATACAGGGGTAACTGTAGATAAAAAAATAGGATTTTTTCAATATAAAAATAATCATTATCAAATAATTGATTTACCCGGCACTTATAGTATTTATCCTTCATCTGAAGATGAAGAAATTATTAATGCATTATTATTAGATGAAAAAAATGTAGATTATCCAGATAAAATTATAGTTGTTGCAGATTCATCAAATATAAAAAAAAGTCTTCTTTTACTTGGACAAATACAAGATTTAGGATTTTCCGTTTTATTAGCATTAAATATGTTAGATGAAGCTAAAAAAAAAGGAATATTTATTAATAAAAAAAAATTAAAAAAATTTATTTTATCAGATATTGTATTGATAAATGCTAGAATAGGAACTGGATTAAATGAATTAAAAAATTATTTAAATGATAACAAATATTTTTATTTAGAAAAAAGAAAAAAATATTTTTTTAATCCAATTTCAGATTATAAAAAAGCTATTAATTTAGTTAAATATTTATATAAAGTTGATTCATATCGAGCATGGTATTTATTAGCATCTAGTAATAAGCAATTGAAAAAAATAAATAATTTTTATTTGTTAGATAAAATTAAAAAAAAATATAAAATTATTTCCAAAAGATTGCAAGTAAAAGAAACTTTAACTAGATATAAAGAAATAGAAAATATTTGCTCTAAAATAATTCAAAAAATTTATTCTAAGAAAATAGAAAAATATTTAAATTTTTCTAAAAAAATAGATGAATGCTTAATCATACATCCTGTATGGGGATATATATTTTTTTTATTTATATTATTTTTTATTTTTCAATGTGTATTTTTTTGGGCGGAATTTCCTAAAAATTATATAGAATATTTTTTTTCTATTATTCAAGAAAAATTGGAATATTTTCATCCAGGTCCATTAAATAATTTTATACTACATGGAATAATTCCAGGAATTACTACAGTAATTACATTTATTCCTCAAATATTGATTTTGTTATTTTTTCTATATCTTATGGAAGAAAGTGGTTATCTTAGCAGAGTTATTTTTTTAATGGATAGAATCATGCGCCCTTTTGGTTTAAATGGAAAAAGTATAGTGCCTTTAATTTCTAGTATGGCATGTGCTATTCCAGCGATAATTTCTTCTAGAAATATAGAAAATACCAGAGATCGTTTAATAACAATATTAGTAACTCCTTTTATTACTTGTTCAGCTAGAATTCCAGTATATATACTAATAATTTCTCTAATTATACCCGACAAAAAATGGTTATTTATTCAATTAAGAGGAGTCATGCTGATGATTATGTATTTAATAGGTATTATATTTGCTTTATTTGTAGCTTTTGTTCTTCATAAGAATATGAAAAATAATTATAATAGTAATCTTATCATAGAAATCCCTACTTATAAAATTCCTGTATTAAAAAATATTTTTGTAAATCTTTATATTCATATTAAAACATTTATTATTAATACTGGAAAATTAATTTTGTTAATTAACATATTAATATGGGGACTTGGATCCTATGGACCTTCTACAATTACAATAAAAAATCATAAAAATAATATTTTTCATATACAAAAAAAAAAAATTGACAATTCCTATCTTGGAAAGATAGGAAAAAAAATAGAGCCTATTATTCGTCCATTAGGATATGATTGGAAAATAGGAGTTGGATTATTATCCTCTATAGTAGCTAGAGAAGCTTTTGTTAGCACTATGAATTCAATATATGAAATTGATAAGAAAGAAAATGGTAATTTAATAGAAAAAATGAAAAAAGAAGTATATTTAGATAATAAAAAACCTATTTATAATTTAGCAACAGGAATATCTTTATTATTTTTTTATTCATTTTCTATGCAATGTACTAGTACATTATCTATAGTAAAAAGAGAAACAAAATCATGGAAATGGCCAATTATTCAATTTATTTTTATGACATTACTAGCGTATTTATTTTCTTTTCTAACATATCAAATGTTAACAATATTTGGGAATATGTCATAATATTCATATTTTTTACTTCTTCTTTACTTTTTTTTATAAAAAAAATCATATTTTATTTTTTTAATGAAAATAATAAAAATAATTTATGTAAAAAAAATTGTTTTTTTAGAAAAAAATAGATTATTTATTAATTTAATATGCTTTAATTTAATTAAAAGATGAACTAATCATTTTATGGAAAAAATCTGATAAAGATATTCCAGCTACCTTTAATTGTTTAGGAAAAATACTTTCTTTAGAAAATCCAGGAATTGTATTAATTTCTAAAAAAAAAGGTTCTTCATCTACAATAATGAATTCTGATCTAGCCATTCCAGTTAAATTCAATATTCTAAATATTTTTTCAGCTATATTTAATAATTTATTTTCAATTTTATTAGATAATCTTGCAGGAGTTATTTCTTTTGATTTACCAGAATATTTTGATTCAAAATCAAAAAAATCATTTTGACTAATAATTTCTGTTATTGGTAAAATTGTTATTTTATCATGAAATGAATATACTCCAACTGATACTTCTATTCCATTTAAAAATTCTTCAATAATAACTTCGTCATCTTTTTTAAATGCTGTTTTCAATGCTGAATCAAATTCTTTTTTATTATTGACCTTACTAATGCCTAAACTAGAACCAGATTTAGTAGGTTTTACAAAACAAGGAGTTCCAATTTTTTTTAAAATCTTTTCTTTAGAAAATATTTGATTTTTATTTATAAAAATAGAATTAGCTATTTTAATTCCAAAATTTTTTACAAACGATAGACAATATTTTTTATTAAAAGTAATATTAGATTGATAAAAATTACATCCAGTATATGGAATTTTTAATAATTCAAAATACGCAGATAAAATCCCATCCTCACCAGGAGTACCATGAATAATATTAAATATACAATCAAAGTTCAATCGTTTATGATTTCTAATAATAGAAAAATCTTCTTTATTAATTGGATATTCTATATTATTATCAATATTAATAACCCATTTATTATCTAATATATATGCTTTATATGGTTCATATTTCTTTCTGCATAAATTATCAAAAACTATTTGTCCACTTTCTAGTGAAAGAAAAGATTCTTTTGAAAATCCTCCCATAACAACTGCAATTTTTTTCATGATTAAATTTTTTTTAAAAAATTATTTATGATTACATTAATTAATTTATATGCATAACGATAATTAGTATTTTAATTTAATTATTCAATATTAATTTTCAAATCAAATTAAAAATAAAATCTTAATAAATTATAAAAAAATCATTGAATAAAACGATGAATGATATTTTTTTAAAGAAAAAAGATAAAAAAATAATAAGAATAGATAAGTTCATTCAAAAAAAACTTACTAAGTTTAGTAGAAATCAAATACAAAAATATATTAAATTAGGAAAAATTACAGTTAATAATTCTGTTAAAAAAAATAATTATAAATTAAAAAAATTTGATTCTATAATTATAAAAGATATTCAAAATATAAAAAAAGAAGAAGATTTAAAAAAAATTACTGCGGAAAAAATCAATTTTAATATTATATATGAAGATAATGATATTTTAATTATAAATAAACCATCTGGAATGGTAGTCCATCCTGGATATGGAAATAAAAATGGAACATTAATTCATGGAATTAAATATTATTTAATTTCCAATTTTCATAATCTATATAGAGGGGGATTAATACATAGATTAGATAAAAATACATCTGGATTAATAATTATCGCAAAAAATAATTTTTCTCAAAATTTTCTAATTGAACAATTTTCATCTAGAAATATTAACAAAGAATATCTTGCCTTAGTATGGGGAAATCTATTGAATGATAGAGGAACAATTTCGGGTTTTATTAAAAGAGATCCTAACAATAGAATAAGAATGATCAATCATGATAAAAATTTTGGAAAATATTCAATAACAACTTATAAAGTTTTAAAAAGATTTAAATATTTGACTTATATATCATGTAAACCCCATACTGGAAGAACTCATCAAATTCGAGTTCATTTTAAATATTTAGGTCATCCATTATTTTCTGATCCATTATATAATGGAAAAAAAATTTTTTTTATTAAAAAAATATCTAATAAGGATAAACTATTATTAAAATATTGCATGCAAATCTTACAAAGACAAGCATTACACGCAAGATATATATCTTTTATTCATCCAAGAAATCACGAAAAATATTCATTCTTATGTCCTATTCCAAAAGATTTTAATAAGGTAATTCAAATATGTAAAAAAAACTTTTTATAATAAAACTCCTTGTAAAAAAAAATAAGATATAGAAAAATATATTATTAATCCAACTACATCAACTAAAGTTGCTACAAAAGGTGCTGAAGAAGTTGCAGGATTCCCTCCAAATTTTTTAATAATAAATGGTAACATAGATCCGCTAAATGTTCCCCATGTAACTATACCAATTAGTGATAATAATATAGAAAATCCTATCAATAACCAATTTTCTCCATAATTAAACAAATTAATATTATGCCATACAATGATTCGAAAAAAACCTGTTAATCCTAAAATTGTCCCCAAAAAAAAACCGCAAATAATTTCTCTTCGTATTACTATCCACCAATCTTTAGTTTTTATTTCTCCTAAAGCCATTGCTTGAATAATTAAGCTAGAAGCTTGAGCACCACTATTTCCACCACTTGATACAACTAGTGGAATAAATATTGCGAGTACTACTGCTTTTTTTATAATATTAGAAAAATTTTGTATTACAGTAGTAGTAAACATTTCTCCTATAAAAAGTAATATTAACCATCCAGCTCTCTTTTTTATTAATTTATACAAAGGGATCTGAATATATGATTGATTAAATATTTTTTTTTCTCCTATTTTTTGAAAATATTTTTTATAATTTTCGTTACTTAAACCACGTAATATATCGTCAACAATAACAATTCCTAATAAATAATTTTGATCATCTATTATCGGTAATGATATTCTATTATTTAAAGAAAATATTTTTGTTGCTTCTTTTTTTGTATCAGTTAGTTTTAAGGATTCATTATGTTTTTTATTCATTAAGTCATAAACAATTGTATCAGGATCAACTAATAAAAATTCTTCTATTTTTATATCATATAATAATTTTCCTTTATTATCTATTATATAAATAATTTCTATTATATCGCTGTTTTTTATTTCTTTTCTTATATAATCTAATGATTCTTTAACTTTCCAAGTCATTTTAATTCCTAAATCATAAGGAATCATAAAATTACCTATACTATTTTCTGGATATCCCAATGATATTAATGTTCTTTTTTTTTCTTCATAATTCAAATATTTTATCAAAGATTTTAAAAAATCTTTAGAAATATTTTCTAAAAAATCAATTCTATCATCTATTGATAAATTATTTAAGAATTTTCTTTTTTTATTTGTAGTTAATTCTTTAATTATTTCTTGTTTCATAGAAAAATCTAAGACTTTAAAAAGTGAATTAGCTTTATTAAAATCCAATAAACTAAATATTTTAGTTTTTTCATTTGGAAAATCTTTGATTAATTGCATTAATTCGTTAATACTTTTCTTATTTAAGAAATTATTTTCATTAAACATTTTTATATTTTTTTTATTATTTTAATTAAATGAATGACATACAACAATAAAATTAATTACTTATTAAAAAATTATGGAATATAATTTTAAAGAAATAGAAAAAAAATGGAAAATATTTTGGAAAAAATATAATATTTTTCGAATAATAGAAAATAAAAATAAAAAAAAATATTATATATTAAATATGTTTCCTTATCCATCTGGATCGGGATTACATATTGGACATTGCTTAGGTTATATAGCATCAGATATTTATGCAAGATATAAAAGATTAAAAGGTTTTAATGTTTTAAATCCTATGGGGTTTGATTCATTTGGTTTACCAGCAGAACAATATGCTATACTAACTGGAAAAAATCCAGATGAAACTACTCATAAAAATGAAAAAAATTATAAAAATCAAATGGAAAATATAGGAATTTCTTTTGATTGGAGTAGAATATTAAGTACTAGGAATCCGTCTTATTATTGTTGGACTCAATGGATGTTTATACAAATTTTTAATTCCTGGTATGATAAAAATGATAATAAAGCAAAGTCAATCAATATTTTAATTAATGAATTTAAAAAAAATGGAAATTATTCAATAAATGCTTATACTACTTATGAAAAAAAATTTAATGATAAATACTGGAATAAATCTTCTTTAAATGATAAAGAAACAATTCTTCAAAATTATCGTTTAGCATTTTTATCGAATAATATTGTTAATTGGTGTCCAAAATTGGGAACAGTATTAGCGAATGATGAAATAAATAATGGAAAAAGCATAAGAGGAGGATATTTAGTATATAAAAAAAAAATGCTACAATGGAATATAAGAATAACTGCTTATTCAAAAAGACTTATTAAAGGATTAAATTCAATAGAATGTTCAAAATCTTTAAAAAGATCACAAATTAATTGGATTGGAGAAAAAAAAATATTTAATATCTATTTTAAAATAGAAAATTCATCTTTTAGTAAAAGAATAGAATTACCTATTATTTATCCAGAATTTATATTTGGAATTACTTTTATTGTTTTATCAAAAGATCATTTTCTTTCAAAAGAATTATTCTATAAAAAAAATAGTTTAAATCATATTAAAAATAATATTCACAATAAAAAGTATGAATTAAATTCAGTAATTTTTACTCAAAATTACGTTATACATCCTTTTATCGAAAAAAAAATTCCAATTTTTATTAGCGATTTTTTTTATCTCAAAGAAAAGAAAAAAATTACTGTTGGAATTCCTGGATATGAAAAATCTAGTAAAGAATTTGCTTCTAAATTTAAATTAGAAATAATTCCTATATATCAAAAAAAAGAAAAAAATAAAATATGTATTAATTCTTTTTTTTTGAATGGATTAAATTTAAAAGATGCAAGAAAAAAAATTATAAATTATGCATTAAAAAAAAATGTTGGAAAATATAGAAAAAATTATAAAATGCATGATGCAACATTTTCTAGACAAAGATATTGGGGAGAACCTATCCCAATCTTTTTTAAGAATGGAATACCTAATCCAATTCCATTAAAAAGTTTACCATTATTATTGCCTAAAATTAATGATTTTCATCCTAAAAATGGAAAATCACCATTATCTAATATTGATAAATGGTCTTGGAATGAAAAAACTATGAAAATAGTATCCAATAAATTAATAGATAATAAAAATATTTTTCCATTAGAAACTAGCACAATGCCAAGTTGGGCCGGATCAAGTTGGTATTTTTTACGTTATATGGATGTTAATAACAATAAATTTTTTATATCTAAAGAAAAAGAAAATTATTGGAAAAATGTTGATTTATACATTGGAGGGGCTGAACATAGCACTGGCCATTTAATTTATGCAAGATTTTGGAATAAATTTTTAAAAGATAGAAATTGGATTACAACTGATGAACCTTTTAAAAAAATATTAAATCAGGGAATGATGCTAAATCATTCAGCTATTATTTTAAAAGTCATTGGAAAAAATATTATAGTATCTTTTAATTTAAAAAAAGAAAAAGATTTTTCCTTTCAAGAAATATATATAGATATTTCTTTAGTAAAAAATTATAATCAAATAGACTTGAATAAATTCATAAAATTTTATCCAAAATTCAAAAATTTTAATTTTTTTTTAGAAAATGGAAAACTTTTATGTAAAAGAAAATTAGAAAAAATGTCTAAATCTAAATATAATATAATTAATCCAGATTCTATTATCCATAAATATGGATCAGATATTTTTCGTATGTATGAAATGTTTTTAGGACCAATTAGTCAATCAAAATTTTGGGAAGAAAAAAAAATAATAGGAATTAAAAAATTTATTAATAAATTTTGGAATTTATTTCACCAAAAAAATAAATTTAAAATAACTGAAAAAAAACCAAATATTTTAGAATATAAAATATTACATAATTTTATTCAAGAAATAGATAAAAAAATAGAATCATATTCATTCAATACCTGTATTAGTTCTTTTATGATAATCACTAATAAACTAATCCAACTGAAATGCAATAAAAGAAAAATTCTTCAACCACTAATTCAATTAATTTCACCGTTTGCTCCTTGTTTATCTGAAGAATTATGGAATAAAATTGGAGAAAAAAAATCTATTATGGATTATTATCTTCCTTCTTTTAATTCAAAAAATTTACTAGAAAAAAAAATAAAATATTCCGTAATGTTTAATGGAAAATTAAAATTTATAGAAAATTTTGATAAAGATATTTCTATAAACGAAATTAAAAAAATAATTTTGAATCATCATAAATTAAAAATTTTAAAAGAAAAAAGTATAAAAAAATTAATTATAATACCAAAAAAAATAATAAATATTTTATATTAAATATTTATTTACGTTATTTATATTTTTCGAAATATTAAATTATGTAAAAAAACTTTCTTTTATGTCAAAAAAAAACCATATAACTGGTTCTCATAATAATTTTTTTAATTGTATAGAAAAAAATTTTAACAAAGCTGCACAATATTTATCTGTTGATAAAGGTTTATTAGATCATATTAAATCTTGTAATTCAATATATAAAATTAATTTTCCTATAAAAATAGATAACAAAATAAAAGTCATAGAAGCGTATAGGGTGCAACATTCTCATCATAAACTACCTTGTAAAGGAGGAATTAGATATAGCAATACAGTTAGTCATAATGAAATTATGAATTTAGCTGGTTTAATGACTTATAAATGTGCCATAATGGATGTTCCTTTTGGAGGTGCCAAGGGGGGTATAAAAGTTGATACCCAAATTATTTCAAAAGAAGATATCGAAAAGGTAACTAGACGTTATGTTGATGAATTAATTAAAAGAAATTTTATTGGACCAAAAATTGATGTTCCCGCTCCTGATTATGGAAGTGGAGAAAGAGAAATGAATTGGATTCTAGATACTTTTGTCTCTTTATATCCTAATAATATTGATGCTCTAGCTTGTGTAACAGGGAAATCGGTCTCTCAAGGTGGGATCGAAGGAAGAAAAGAATCTACTGGATTAGGAATTTTTCACGGAATTAAAGGGCTATGTGAAATAAAGGATGAGATGCGTTCTGTTGGATTAGATGTTGGAATAGAAGGAAAAAAAGTAATTATTCAAGGATTAGGAAATGTTGGATATTATGCTGCTAACTTTTTACACAAATCAGGCGCTATTATTATTGCTTTAGCAGAAAGAGAAGGGGCAATATATAATGAAAAAGGATTAAACGTTTCTAAAGTAGTTTCTCATTTACAGGCAACAGGTTCTTTATTAAATTTTCCAAATGCAAAAAATATAAAAAATTCAGAAAAAGCACTAGAATTAGAATGTGATATTTTAATACCAGCTGCATTAGAAAATGTTATACATAAAAACAATGCTAATCGTATAAAAGCTAAAATTATAGGTGAAGCAGCTAATGGACCAATTACATATGAAGCGGATGAAATACTTGAAAAAAAAGGAATTATAATTATTCCAGATATTTATCTAAATTCTGGAGGTGTAATAGTTTCTTATTTTGAATGGTTAAAAAATTTGAGTCATATAAGTTATAATAAAATGGAGAAAAAAATTAGTAAAAATATGAATGTTGGGTTATTGAAAATAATTCAAGCAATTTGTTCTAAAAATAGAATTGAAAAAGGACAACAAACAAATTTTCTAAAAGAATCAAAAGAAATCGATTTAGTTCGTTTGGGTTTAAAAGAATCTATGAATAAGGGATTTCAAGAAATTTTAGAGATAAAAAAATCCTTAAAAATAAATAATATAAGAACTTCTGCTTTTTTATTAGCTATTAATAAAATTATTCATTCTTATGAAAAATCGGATATGTTTCCTTAAAAAAGTTTAAAAATCTACCATGAAGTATAAAAGATCATTATTAAAACTAAGTGGAGAAGCTCTTATGGGGGGTAATGAATTTGGACTTCATTCCACTAGTCTTAAACAATATGCTGAAGAAGTTAAAAAAGTAGTAGATATGGGGGGACAAGTTGCTATAGTAATAGGTGGTGGAAATATATTTAGAGGATTTTCTTCTTCTAGAATCAGAGAAAAAATAATTAGTCGAATAAACGGGGACTATATGGGGATGTTAGCAACTGTAATAAATGGAATTGCTTTTCAATCTTATTTAGAAAATATAGGAATATGCACCAACATACAAACAGCTATTAAAATGGATCCAATAGTAGAACCTTTTGAAAAAGATATAGCTATTCGTTATCTTGAAAAAGGAAGAGTAGTTATATTTGTAGCTGGAACAGGAAATCCTTATTTTACTACCGATACAGCCGCTGTTTTACGTGCAAAAGAAATAAAAGCGGATGTTTTACTCAAAGGAACTAGAGTAGATGGAGTTTACACAAAAGATCCAGAAAAAGATCAATATGCTAAAAAATTAGAAAATATATCTTTCGATATGGCTTATCAAATGAAAATTAAAGTAATGGATCAAACAGCATTTATTTTAGCAAATGAAAATAACTTACCTATTATTATTTTCGATATTAATAAAGAAGAAAATTTTAAAAAGGTAATTTCAGGAGAAAAGATAGGGACTTTAGTTTATAAAAATAAAAAATTATGGAAGAACTAAAAGTTATTGTTGATTCTTGCAATAAAGAAATGGATAAGATACTTAATAATCTTAAACAAGATATTTTTCATATACGATTGGGAAGCAGATCAATTATTGTTCTTTTAGAAAAAATGAAAGTAAAGTGTTACAATACTTTACTTTCATTATCAGAAATTGCAAATATTACAATTATAGATAATATGAATATTACTATTCAACCCTGGGATCTTTCGATTATTGGAAATATTGATAAGACTATTATTGATGCTAATTTAGGATTTACTCCAGTTAATAAAGGTAAATTAATTCATATTAATTTACCAATTATTACAGAAGAAAGTAGAAAGAATTTATTAAAAAAAATAAAAAATTATACTGAAAAATCTAAAATTCTAATAAGAAAAATTAGAAAAATCAATAATCAACGTATTAAAAACATAAAAATATCTGAAGATTTATCCAAAATTGGAGAAAATGAAATTCAAAAAATTACTACTCTATATATAAATAAAATAGAAGATATTTTTATTTCTAAAAAAAAAGAAATATTAACCATATAAATGAATAATGGTAAAAAAATATTCGGTTAAAGAAATTTTAGATAAAGAATTTTCCATTTTAGATTATAAAGTTATAGTAGAGGGATGGGTACGTTCTTATCGAAATTCGATTTTCGTTATTTTAAATGATGGATCAACCGTTAAAAATTTACAAATTATTTTATCCAAAAGAATGGATAAAAGAATCACTAAAGAAATAACAATAGGAACTTCTGTTAAAGTTATCGGTATAATTCAAAAAAGTATAGGGGAAAAACAAAATATTGAATTAAAATGTTCTGATCTTATTATATATAAATCAGTAGATTCAAAAAAATTACAAAAATCTATATTACAACCAAAACAACATAGTCTAGAAAAGATTAGAAATCAATCTCATTTACGTTTTCAAACGAATATTTTTAGTTGTTTAATGCGAATTAGACATTTTATATCTTTTTCTATTCATAATTTTTTTCATATAAAAAATTTTTTTTGTTTACACACTCCAATTATTACAGCTTATGATTGTGAAGGAGTTGGAAAAATGTTCCGAGTAACTACATTAAAAAATAATCTATTAGATTATTCAAATGATTTTTTTAAACGTAAAACTTATTTAAGTGTATCTGGTCAGTTAGAAGCAGAAGCAGCTATTATTGGATTAGGAAAAGTATATACTTTTGGTCCTGTATTTCGAGCGGAAAATTCAAATACTACTAGACATTTATCAGAATTTTGGATGGTTGAACCAGAAATGGCATTTTTTTCTTTAAAAGAATGTATTGATTTGGCGGAAGAATTTTTAAAATTTATTATTCAATTTATTTTAGATAAATGCATTGAAGATTTATCATTTTTAAATAAAAATTTAAAAAAATGGGATAAAATAAAAAATAATTTTCTTATTAAAAGATTAGAATCTTTATTAAATATTTCATTCTATCGTATCACTTATACAAATGCGATAGAAATTTTGAAAAAAAATAAAACTATAAGATTTATACATCCAGTTACTTGGGGAATGGATTTACAATCGGAACATGAAAAATTTTTAACAAATTATTATTTCAAAGGATCCCCAGTAGTGGTATTTGATTATCCTTCTTCTATTAAAGCATTTTACATGCGTGTAAATGACGATAATAAAACAGTTAGTGCTATGGATATATTATTTCCAGAAATAGGCGAAATAATTGGAGGGTCTCAAAGAGAAGAACGTTATAAAATTTTATTAAATAGAATTAAAAAATTCAATATAAATAAAAATATACTTTGGTGGTATTTAGATACTAGATGTTTCGGATCTGTTCCTCATAGTGGATTTGGATTAGGATTCGACCGTTTAGTTCAATTTATTACAGGAATGGATAATATTAGAGATGTTATTCCGTTTCCAAGAACTCCTGGATCTGCTGAATTTTGAATTATTAAAATGTTAAAACAACAATTATCACAAAAAGAACAACATAATTTATCCCCTCAGCAGATAAAACTTATGAAGTTAATTCAATTATCTGTTATAGATTTTGAAAAAAAAGTTAGACAAGAACTAGATGATAATCCTGCATTAGAATCAGAATTATATTCTAATTGTTTATCTGAGAAAGATGAAAAATTTTATGAAAACGAAAATTATATAGAAACAGAAGATGAAAAAAATTGTAATCTATCAGAAGATATCGATGATTATTTAAATGAATATAAATCAAAAGAAAATTATAATGCATTTAATAAAATTAATGAAAAATTTAATAATAAAAATATCCCTATTATTTTTAAACATTCTTTTCAAGAATTTTTAAAAAATCAATTGCATACTTCTTTTTTTTTAAATAAAAAAGATTTGTTGATAGCTGATTTTATATTAGGAAATATAGATAATAATGGATATTTAAGAAGAAAAATAGAATCTATAGAAAGAGATTTATTTTTGATTTTTGGAATCAAGGTCACTAAAGACAAAATAAAAAAATTACTTATAAAGTATATACAAAAATTAGAACCTATTGGTATAGGAGCTAGAAATTTACAGGAATGTTTATTAATTCAATTAAATAAAAAAAATAAAAATAAAAAAATAATTTTTGCAAAAAAAATAATTCAAAATTGTTTTGAATTATTTATAAAAAAACATTATAAAAAAATCCAAAAAAAATTTAATATAAATAAAAATCTACTTAAAGAAATATTATCTCAAATCAATAAATTAAATCCAAAACCTGGATTAATTTATTCTGAAAATTCTACTACAGAATTAGATTATATTATTCCAGATTTCACCATATCCATTTTAGACGAAAAATTAAAATTAACATTAAATCAAAGAAATATTCCAGAATTAAAAATATCATCTATATATTTAAAAATGTTTAAACATTATAAATATGTTAAAAATGATGAAAAAACTTTAATTTTTATTAAAAAAAAAATTAATTCTGCAAAATGGTTTATAGATGCTGTAAAACAACGTGAAAATACTCTTATGTTAACAATGAATGCAATCATAAATTATCAAAAAGAATATTTTTTAACTGGAGATCAATCAAAAATTAAACCAATGATTTTAAAAAATATTTCTCAAAAAATTGGATTAGGAATATCTACAATATCACGTGTAGCTAATAGTAAATACATTGATACACCATATGGTATTTTTTTAATAAAAAATTTTTTTTCTGAAAAAATGATAAATAAAGAAGGAAAATACATTTCTTCTATTGAAATTAAAGAATTCTTGGGAGAATTAATTTATAATGAAAATAAAGAAAAACCATTTACAGATGAAGAATTATCTGGAATACTTAAAAAAAAAGGATATATTGTTGCTAGAAGAACCATTGCAAAATATAGAAATCAAATGGAAATACCAGTAGCAAGAATGAGAAAAATGATTAAGTAATTAATTTTTTATTACCATAGTTTTCCAATTAGAAAATTCTTTAATAGAGTAAATAGATAATTCTCTTCCATATCCAGATTTTTTTATTCCTCCAAATGGAATTCTAGGATCTGATTTTACTATTTGATTAATAAAAATCATACCTGTATCTATATCCTTAGATAAGGATTTAGCTTTATTTATATCACTTGTCCAAATAGATGCTCCTAATCCATATATGGTTTTATTTACAATGGAAGATATTTCTTCTTCTTTTGAAAAGGGAATGATAGTTGCAATAGGACCAAATATTTCTTCTTGATTATACATTATATCTTTTTTATTTATTCTTAATAAAGAAGGAGAAAAATAATTACCATCTTTAATTGTTTTTAAACATATTTTTCCTCCATTACATATAATATTTTTATATTGTTTATATAATTTATCCGATAAATCAGATCTAGAAATATAACCAATTTTTGTTGATTCATCATATAAATCACCTCTTATAAAAGTATTCATTTCATTTATAACTAAATCAATAAAATCATCAATTATTGAAACATCTATAATAAATCTTTTTGCCGAAATACAAGTTTGTCCTGTATTATCTAATCTAGATTCTGTAGCAATTTTTGCAATTTTTTTAATATTTTTAACATCTTTTAATACAATAAAAGCATCATTTCCTCCTAATTCTAGGATAGATTTTTTTATATATTTTCCAGATAATGATCCTATAGATTTTCCTGATAATGTACTTCCGGTAAAAGATATACCCTGTACTATATCATTAGATATTACATATTCTACATCATTCGTTTTAATTAATAATATTTGAAAAATTCCTATTGGAAATCCAGATTTTATAAAAATTTCTTCTAAAACAATAGAAGATCCTGCAGTATTCAAAGCTGGCTTTATCAAAACTACATTACCTAATATTAAATTAGGAATAGAAGATCTAATTATTTGCCAAATTGGATAATTCCATGGTGTGATCCCTAATATTGTTCCTATTGGTTCAAATGCAATAAAACAATATTTATTTTCATTTTTTTTTTCAAAAATATTAATATTTTGAATTAAAAATTCTTCTTTAAGATTACAATAATAATTACACAAATCTAAACTTTTGTTTATCTCTAATTTAGATTGTAATATGGGTTTTCCCATTTCTCTAGTAATTAATGATGATAGAGTATTTGAATATTTTCTTATATAAGTATATAATTTTTTTATATACATAATTCTTTCTTGGAAAGATAATTTTTTCCATTCGATATATGCTTTTAATGATTTATATAATTTAATATCAATTTCTTTTTTAGAAAAAAATCTATATTTTTCTATAATTTTATTATCTACTGGATTGATAGTATGAAACATAAATTATTTCTCTATTCTTAAATAATTATTATAATGATTAGCAAATAATTTTATTTTTTCTAATAATAATATTAAACCATTCGCTCTAATTGGAGATAAAAAATCTATTAGTCCTATATCGTAAATTATTTTATTATCAGACATTATAATTTCATTAGGATATACACCTGAATATAAATTAGCCATTAACGCTGCCATTCCTTTAGGAATAATAGCATCACTATCCACCTCAAAAAATATACGATTTTTTTCTAATTTAGCATCAATCCATATTCTAGATTGACATCCATCAATTAATCGATCATTAGATCTAAATTTTTTTGATTTTTTCTCTATCTCTTCTCCCAAAGAGATTAAATATTGATATTTATCTTCCCAATTATAAAGAGATTTGAATTCATCTTTTATTATTTTTTCTTTTTCTTTTAATAATAAATTCATAAAATTATTTAATCAGATAATTTTATTCTTGCTAATTTTGCAGCTTCTGTCATATTTTTTATAGATTTAAAAACTTCTTTCCATTTTCTAGTTTTTAATCCACAATCAGGATTAATCCAAATATTTCTTATAGGTAATAAATTAGAAGATTCTTGAATTAATTTAAAAATTTCCTCTTTAGTGGGGATTCTAGGTGAATGAATATCGTAAACCCCTGGTCCTATTTCATTGGGATAAGAAAAATTAGAAAAAATCTTTAAAAGATCCATATTTGATCTAGAATTTTCTATAGTGATTACATCAGCATCTAACTCAGATATTTCTTCAATTATATCATTAAATTCACTATAACACATATGTGTATGGATTTGTGTATCATCCTTAACACCGCTTGAAGCAATACGAAATGCATTAATTGACCAATTAAAATAATAATTCCAATTTTTCTTTTTTAAAGGCAACCCTTCTCTCAAAGCTGGTTCATCTATTTGAATTATTTTTATTCCTGATCTTTCCAAAGATAAAACTTCATCTCTTATTGCCCATGCTATTTGATAAGCAGTTTTAAAAATAGGTTGATCATCTCTTACAAAAGACCATTTTAATATAGTTACTGGACCAGTTAACATCCCTTTTACAAATTTATTTGTTTTAGATTGTGCATAACAAATCCAATTTGTTGTCATATCATCAGTCCGACTAACATCTCCATAAATAATTGGAGGTTTTACACATCTACTACCATAACTTTGTACCCAACCATGTTTAGTTGAAAGTATTCCATTTAACTTATCAGAAAAAAATTCTACCATATCATTTCTTTCAAATTCTCCATGAACTAAAACATCTAAATTAAGATCTTCTTGTTTTTTTATAACATATGAAATAAGTTTTTTAATTTCTTTTTCGTATCTATTTTTAGATAATTCTTTTTTTTTAAATTTATTTCTTAAAGATCTTAACTCTTTTGTTTGGGGAAAAGAACCGATAGTTGTTGTTGGAAATAAAGGAAGATTAAATCTTTTTTGCTGTTTTTTTTGTCGTATGCTAAAGCTACTTTTTCTTTTTATATCTTTTTCTTGAAAATCAGAATATTCATTTTTAACTTTTTTATTATGAATAATATTTGATTGATCTAACTTATCCACTAAATAAGAATTTTTTAATAAAATAGATCTTTCTCCTTTTATGATTTTTTCTAAATCACTTAATTCGTCAATCTTCTGTTTAGCAAATGACATTTTATTTTTAATATCTATATGAATAGATTTTTCTTTATCTAAATCAATTGGAACATGTAATAAAGAACAATTTGGAGAAATCATTAATCTATCCATTCCTATTGAATTTATGACTTTTTTTATATTTCTAATCGAATTAGAATATCTATTTTTCCATATATTTCTTCCATCAACAATACCTAAAGACAGTATAGTTTCTGATTTTTTAATCAAAGATAAAATTTCATCCAGTTGATTAGGATCTTCTATTAAATCTATATGTATTGCATGAATACGATCAATAATATTTTTTAAAATAGATATATTGTCTAATAATCCACCAAAATAAGTAGTTAATAATATTTTTATATCTAAATTAGAAAATACATCATAAATTTTTTCATAAGAATATTTAAAAGATTTTTTTTCAAGATCTGACAAATCCAATGATAATATTGGTTCATCTAATTGAATCCATTTTATTCCTGTTTTTACTAATTTCTTAATAAGATCTATGTAAAAAAATGTTATCTTATCAATTAAATCCATTTTATGAAACGATTCATCTTTTTCTTTTCCTAAATAAAGATAAGTTACAGGACCTATTAAAACTGGTTTAATTTTATCTGATGAATTTAAAATATTATTTAATTCATCTATTTCACTAAAAATTTTATTTGAATTTATAAAAAATTTCTGATCTTTAGTAAATTCAGGAACTATATAATGATAATTGGTATTAAACCACTTAGTCATCTCCATAGCTTTAATATCCCATTCATTATCTTGATATCCTCTAGCCATTGAAAAATATAAATCGATAAAATTATTAAATTTAGGATCTAAATATATTTTAGGAATTACACCCATCAAAAAAGATAAATCTAAAACATGATCATAAAAACTAAAATCATTACATGTAATTAAATCTAAACCGGAATTTATCTGAAAATTCCAATTTTGAAATCTTATTTTTCTACCTATTTCGAATAATTGATTACAATCAATATTATTTGACCAATATAATTCACTAGCTTTTTTTAACTCCCTATTTATTCCTATACGAGGAAATCCCAAATTATGTTTCCACATCATTATTCACCAATTTTTTGATATTTTATTATACGAAGAATTATATAAATATTCTAATATTTCTTTATCTAAAATAGAAAATTTTTTATTCCTCCTTTTCATAACAATCTCAGCAGTTTCACATAATTTTTTAAATAAAATTTTTTTATTAATTTGTATTCCCCCCAAAGAAAAAGAAGGAATGTATCTAGGTGGAAATCCATATCCAAATATGTTTGTTCCAACTCCTATTATAGTAGCAGTATTAAATTGAGTATTAATAGATGATTTAGAATGATCTCCCATTATTATCCCAAAAAATTGTACATTTGTAGATATAAATTTTTCTTCTTTATAATTCCAAACTGTTACTTTGCAATAATCATTTCTTAAATTTGATATATTTGTTCCAGCTCCTAAATTACACCATTCTCCTACAATAGAATCTCCTATAAATCCATCATGAACTTTATTAGAATAAGAAAAAAATATAGAATTTTTTATTTCTCCTCCTATCTTACAAAATGGACTTATTGTAGTTCCCCCATATATTTTAGTTCCTATTTTAATAATAGATTTTTTTCCAATATAAACTGGTCCTTTTATTACAGTTCCTTCCATAAGATCTACTTGTTTTTCAATATAAATAGGACCGGAATTAGCATCTAATACAACTTTATTAGTCTTTATATCATCTTCTAAAAAGATATTTTTTTTATTTAAAATTAAATTATCTCCCAATAAAGAATAAGATTTTTTCCATTTTGTTAATAGAAAATAATCCTCATTTAGAATGAATGAATTTTTTATAAAAAAATCCCATATATTTTTAATATAAATGATTTCTTTTATTTCGTGGATCTTTTTAAAATTATTTCCAATTTTTGAAAAAAAATTACTCTTTTTATAATCCCCATAAGAAATTATTTTTTTTTTTATAGCTATAATCTTTTTCTTAAATGAAATTGCTTCATTATCATTAATAGAAAAAATTTTATCAATTAATTCTATATTAGGAATATAAGAGGAATTAACTAATAAAATATTTGAAAAAAAATTATTATCTAAATCTAGATTTAATAAAGAAAATTTTTTTTGAAGAAATGGAATAGTAAAAATTTCATTTATTTTTTGACCTAAAAATTTTTCCCATCGTTCTTTTATAGTAAGAATTCCAAAACGAATTTCTGATATTGGTCTAGTAAAAGTTAATGGTAATAAATTTTTCCATATGACTACATCATCATATAATATAAAATTCATTATTTCTTATCTATTTTTTTTATGTTATATTTTTCGTATTTCTTCTTAAATTTTTCAGCAGGTCCAGTTTTTCCTAGAAATCTTTTTTCTCCTGTGAAAAATGGATGAGAATAACTAGATATTTCCATTTTATATAAAGGATAAATTCTATCTCCTATTTTTATGGATTCTTTTGTTCTTACAGTTGATCTACTAATAAAAATTTTTTCGTTATTAATATCTTTAAAAACAACAATTCTATAATCTTTTGGATGTATTTTTTTCTTCATAAATTAATTTTTTTTTGGAAAACGATAAATTATTCCATTAATATTCATACTCGCACCTAACGCACCCATTAATATAATATCTCCAGGATAAATTTTATGAGGGAACAATTTATTCTTTAAAATCAAATCTAACAAAGTAGGTATAGTAGCTACAGAAGAATTTCCTAACTTTTGTACAGTCATAGGAAGAATTTTTTTTAAGAAATTACTATCTGAATAATTATATAATTTTAGTAATCTTTTAATTATTGCATAATCCATTTTAGCATTAGCTTGATGAATGAGTATTTTTTTTATATCTTTTAAATGTAAATTTGTTTGATCAATAATATTTTTTAACATAATAGGAACTTCTTTTAATGCATATTCATAAATTTTTCTTCCATTCATCCTAATATTTATTAAAGATTTAGTGTATTTAGAATTTAAGGAATGTCCATTGGATAAATAATATAATTCATTAGTATTATCACATTGACTATCATAATTAATTATTCCAAATTGTTCTTTTTCATTAAAATCAATAGCTGATAAGATAACTGCACCAGCACCATCAGAAAATATCATTGAATTTTTATCGTATGGATCAACAACATTGGATAATGTTTCTGATCCAGTAATTAATATATTTTTAGCATATTTAGAACGTAAAAGTTGATCTGCTAATATCATACCTTCTATCCATCCGGTACAACCAAAAATCATATCATATGGCCGGCATTTTTTATTTTTTATTTGAAGTTTATTTTTAACTTTAGCTGCCACTGAAGGAACAAAATTAGATTGATAAGTAATTGGATTCACATCACCATAATTATGAGCAGATATAATATAATCTATTTTTTCTTTATAAATTTTAGAAGATAATAATGCTTTTTTTGCCGCAATTCCTGCAATATCAGAATTAAAAATAGATTTTTCTACATATCTTCTCTCTTCTATTTCTGTAATAGATTTAAATTTTTCAATGATATTTTCATTAGAATTTTTAATTTTTAATCCATATTCATTGTAAAATTCATAATTTAAAAAATGCTCATTTTTTATAATTTTTTTTGGTAAATAATGACCAGTGCCTACAATGATTGATCGAATCATTTCATTTCCATAATACTATTATTATTAATATAATGAAAAAAATATAAACTAATAAATTATGAAAAAAAGTTTAAAAGAAAAATTAATAAAAAATATGTTTGATCATATATCTATAAAATATGATTTTATTAATCGTATTTTATCATTAGGAATGGATATAATATGGAGAAAAAAATTGGTTTATTTATTAAATAATTTTCATAAAAAAAAAAATTTTCTAAATATATTAGACTTAGCAACTGGAACTGGAGATTTAACATTTTTATTATCAAAAATATTCACTAACTCTTATATTATTGGATTAGATCCATCTAATAAAATGTTAGAAATAGCAAAAAATAAATTAAATAATTCTAAAAATATTTTAATAAAAAAAAGAATACAATTTATTACAGGTTATTCTCAGAATATACCATTTAAGAATAAAAATTTTGATATTGTAACTATTTCATTTGGAATAAGAAATTTTCAATTTCTTCATTTATCTTTAAATGAAATATATAGAATTTTAAAAAATAATGGAACTTTAGCAATTTTAGAATTTTCTATTCCATCTAATTTTTTAATCAGAAAAATTTATTATTTTTATAATAATTTGTTTATGAGTAATATAGGAGGATTTTTATCAAAAAATTATTCTGCTTTTAATTATTTAAAAGAATCTATTAAACATTTTAATTATTCTGGGGAAAAAATGAAAAAATTATTAACATATCATAATTTTAATTATGTACATATGGAAAAATTATCATTAGAAATTGCTTCAATATATCTTTCAAAAAAAATAACAAATAATAATTATTCAAGATAAACAGAATAAAATAATAAATATATGATAAAATATATATCTGAATTTGTAACCTGTTATTTTCTAAAAAAAAGAATAAAAAATATAAAAATATTTATGCATAATCCTGTAGATGTACAAAATAATTTGATGAATCAATTAATTATGTCTGCTAAAAACACCGAATTTGGTAAAAAATATGGATTTAATGATATAAAAAAATATAAAAATTTTGTTGAAAGAATACCTATATGTAAATATTCTGACTTAGAATCAACAATTAATAGAATTAGAAAAGGGGAAAAAAATATATTATGGCCTGGTACAGTAAAATGGTTTGCAAGATCATCCGGAACTACTAACACAAAAAGTAAGTATATACCAATTACTGAAGAATCTATAAATAAAGGTCATTATAAAGCTGGAAAAGATATGTTATCTATTTATATTAATAATCATCCCAAAACTAAAATTTTTTTGGGAAAAGCTATTCGTTTAGGAGGAAGTTATAAATTACATGAAAAATATAATACTTTTTATGGAGATTTATCTTCTATTTTAATAAAAAAAATGCCTTTTTGGATAGAAAAAATTTGTATTCCTGGAAAAAAAATTTCATTAATGAGTCAATGGGAGGAAAAAATAAATAAAATAATAAAAGAAGCTAAAAATAAAGATATTAGAATTTTATCAGGAGTTTGTTCCTGGTTATTAATTTTTTTATTTAAAGTGTTAAAAACATTTGATAAAAAAAATATTGATGAAATATGGCCAAATGTAGAAGTAATATTTCATGGAGGTATGAATATAGATCCTTATTATCCTCAGTATAAAAAATTATTAAATAATCGTTCTATTAATTATTATAATGTATATAGTTCTTCAGAAGGTTTTTTTGCTATTCAGGATCGAAGTAAAATTAAAGATCTTTTATTATTATTAGATCATGGAATATTTTATGAATTTATTCCTATAGAAGATATAAATAAAAGTAATCCGAAAATTTTTTCTATTAGTGAAGTAAAATTAAATAAAATTTATGCTATGGTTATTTCTACGAATTCAGGTTTATGGAGATATATAGTAGGAGATACTATTAGATTTACTAGTTTATCTCCATATAGGATTTTAATTTCAGGAAGAACTACTAGTTATATTAATTGTTTTGGAGAAGAATTAATTATGGAAAATACTGACAAAGCATTAAATTATGCTTGTATTAAAACGAATTCAATGGTTAATGAATATACTGCAGGCCCAATTTATATGAATGATAAAAATTCAGGAGCTCATGAATGGATTATAGAATTTAAAAAACATCCAGAAAATTTATCTAGATTTATAAAAATATTAGATAAAGAATTGCAAAAATTAAATTCTGATTATGAATCAAAACGATATAAAAATATTATTTTGCGTCCTCCTATAGTAAAAATAGCTAGAAATGGACTGTTTTATGATTGGTTAAAAAAAAATAAAAAATTAGGAGGACAAAATAAAGTTCCTCGTTTATCTAACGATAGAAAATATATTAATTCTATAATGAAAATGAATAAATTATCATGAAAACTATAATGACAATAACATCAGAAAAAAAGAAAGAAATATTTAAAAATTATGGAAAATCTGTTCTTGATACAGGTTCTCCTCAAGCACAGATAGCTTTATTTACTTATCGTATTAATCATTTAAATAATCATTTAGAAAGAAACAAAAAAGATTTTAATACGGAAAGATCTTTAATAAAATTAGTAGGAAAAAGAAAAAAATTACTAAAATATATTGAAAAAAATGATATAAATAATTATAAAAATATTATAAAACATTTAGGATTGAGAAAGTAAAATATTTCATACCTAAATTATTAATTTATGTCAAATATTATAAAAGAATATATCCCCCTAATAGATGGTAGAAAAATAACAATAGAAACTGGTTTTCTAGCAAAACAAGCCGATGGATCCGCTATAGTTCGTATTAATGATACAATGTTATTAGCCACTGTAGTAATTTCAGAAGAAATAAAAAATGAAAATAATTTTTTTCTACTAACAGTAGATTATAGAGAAAAATATTATGCAGGAGGAAAAATTCCTGGAGGATTTATAAAAAGAGAAGGAAGACCATCTAATGAAGAAATTTTAACTATGAGGTTAGTAGATCGTGTATTAAGACCAATGTTTCCAGATTCTTTTAATAAAGAAATACAAATTATGATTTCTTTATTATCATATGATAATACTGTTTTACCAGATGGATTAGCAGGACTAGCAGCTTCAACTGCTTTATCTATATCAAGAGTTCCATTTAATGGTCCTATATCTGAAGTTCGTATCATTCGATCTAAAAAAAAATTTTTAGTAAATCCTAGTTTAAATCAATTAGAAGATGCAGATATTGATTTAATTGTTGGTGCTTCTGATAAATCTATAATAATGATAGAAGGTGAAATGAAAGAGATAAAAGAAAAAGAATTTATGGAAATTATTATAGAAGCTCATAAAGCAATAAAACCTCAAATTGATGCACAAAAAAGATTAATAGAAAAAATTAATAAAATAAAAAAAATTAATCCATTAAAATTTAATCAAAAAGAAAGTAGTAAAATAAAAAAATTACAAAAAAAAATTTTTTATTTTTTCTATAAAAAACTAAAAAAATCTTATCAAAAATTTTTAGATAAAAAAAATAGATCCAATGAAGAAAAATTATTAATGAATAAATTTAAAAAAACTTTTTTTTCAAAAAATGAAATGGAAGATAAAGAATTTTTAATTAATTATCTTTATGGAAAAATAAAGAAAAAAATATTTAGATCTTTATTAATAGAAAAAGGAATTAGATTAGATAGAAGAAATAATAAACAAATTCGTTCGATATCAAGTTTTGTAAATTATTTACCAGGAGTTCATGGATCGGCTCTATTTTCAAGAGGTGAAACTCAATCCTTAACAACCGTAACATTAGGATCATCATTAGATGCAAATAGAATTGATAATATAATTATGGAGGATCATGAAAAATTTTATTTACATTATAATTTTCCTCCTTTTTCTACAGGAGAAATAAAACCTATAAGGGGAGTTACTAGAAGAGAAATTGGTCATGGAAATTTAGCTCAAAGAGCTTTAAAAAATATTATTCCAAATACTCCATATACTATTCGAGTAGTATCAGATATTTTAGAATCTAATGGATCATCTTCTATGGCTACAGTATGTGCTGCTAGTCTAGCATTAATGGATGCAGGTATTCCTATAGAAAATCCTGTTTCAGGTATTTCCATGGGTTTAATTATGGAAAAAAATAAAAAAATTATTTTATCAGATATTTTAGGAGAAGAAGATTATTTCGGAGATGTAGATTTTAAAATAACTGGAACTAAAAATGGAATAACAGCATGTCAAATGGACGTAAAAAATACTAATGCAATCACATATGATGTATTAAACGATATTTTAATTCAAGCATTAGAAGGAAGATTATTGATTTTGAATAAAATGTTAAATACTATTCCTAGATATAGAAGTAAAATGAAACCTAAAGCACCAAAAATATATACTTTTAATATCCCAAAAAATTTTATTGGATTGGTAATTGGACCAGGTGGAAAAACTATACAAGAAATACAATCTAGTACTAATACAAATATTGTAATTGAAGAAAAAGAAAATTTAGGACATATAGAGATTTTAGGAAAAAATGAAGAAAATTTGCAAAAAGCCATAGATAAAATAAAAAAAATTGCTTTTTTTCCTAAAATAGGAGAAATTTATAAAGCAAAAGTCAAATCTATAAAAAATTTTGGGGCTTTTTTAGAAATTTCTAAAGGTGTAGAAGGCTTATTACATATTTCTGAAATCGATTGGAAAAAAATAAATAACATAGAAGATGAATTACATGTAGGGGATTTTATTAATGTAAAAATTCTAGGAATTGATGAAAAAAATAGAAAAATTAAATTATCTAGAAAAGTTATTATCCCTAGACCTAAAAAAAAATAAATAATTAAAGTATTAAAATAATAAAATTATTGTTATATATATATAATATAAAAAAAATATTATATATATATAATAAAAAATAAATTAAAATTAAATAATTATGAGACAATTAAAAATTACTAAACAAGTAACTAATAGAGAATCTGAATCATTGGATAAATATCTTCATGAGATTGGAAAAATTCCATTATTAACTCCTGAAGAAGAAGTAGAATATGCTCGAAAAGCTAGAAGTGGTGAAAGTTCAGCAACTAATAAATTAGTTAATGCAAATTTAAGATTTGTTGTATCTGTAGCAAAACAATATCAAAATCAAGGATTAAGTTTATGTGATTTAATCAACGAAGGCAATTTAGGTTTAATCAAAGGAATATTACGTTTTGATGAAACAAGAGGTTTTAAATGTATTTCATATGTAGTTTGGTGGATTAGACAAGCTATATTACAAGCAATAGCCGAACAATCACGTTCTATAAGACAACCTACTAATAAACTAGCATTATTAAACAAAATATTAAAAACATTAGCTCAATTAGAACAAGAATTGCATCGTACACCGTCTATCAGAGAAATAGCTGAGTTTTTAAATATGAATGAAAAAGATGTAGAAGATTCTATAAAAAATTCTGGTAGACATATTTCCATGGATGCTCCATTAATAGAAGGTGAAGATTCAAATCTATATGATTTAGTAAGATCAGATGAATCACCTAAGCCAGATGAAACTCTAGAAAAAGAATCATTAAAAAAGGATATAAAAAGAATACTAAAAACTTTAAGTGATAGAGAACGTCGTGTGATAATTCTCCACTTTGGATTAAATGGGACTCCACCAATGACTTTAGAAGAAGTTGGAAAATTTTGTGACTTAACTAGAGAACGTGTAAGACAAATAGAAAGCATAGCTTTGAAAAGGTTAAAACATTCTTCTAGAAGTAAAATATTAAAACCTTATTTAGGATAATTAAATTATATCCTGATTAATTAGGATAATAAGACCTCGAAGGGATTCGAACCCATAACCTTCTGATCCGTAATCAGATGCTCTATCCATTTAAGCTACGAGGCCAAAAAAATAATAATTAATATACTTAAATATAAATATAAAATATAATATTCACTTTTAAGATTGAACAATTTTTAAAAATTGTTCAATCTTAAGTGAAGAATTGCCTATTAGTCCACCATTTACATTTGGAATTGAAAAAATTGATTTTGCATTATTTAAATTAATACTTCCTCCATATATAATAGGAATTTTTTTTGAAAATGATTCTCCATATTTATTTGAAAATAAAGATCTTATAAATTGATGCATCATTTGAATATGATCAGAATTTGCACTTATTCCTGTTCCAATTGCCCATATTGGTTCGTAGGCTATATAAAAATATTGAACGTCATATAAAGAAAAATTAAAAATTGTTTTACTTAATTGATTTTTAATTGATATAAAATGTTTATTTTCATTTCTTTCATTATATGTTTCTCCTAAACAAAATATAATCTTTAATTTATTTTTTATTGCTATTTTAATTTTTTTTAATAAAATTTCATCATTTTCAAAAAAATTTATTCTTCTTTCACTATGTCCAATTATAACATATTCTATTCCCATAGATTTTAACATTGATGCTGAAACTTCTCCAGTATAGGGCCCCTTATCCATAAAAAAAATATTTTGAGCTGAAATTTTTATTGATGTTCCTTTAATTATTTGATTTGAAATATGTAAAAAAGGTAAAGAAGGTGCTATAATGATTTCTTTATTATAAATTATTTTTTTGTTAAAAGATAATTTTAAAAAATTTCTTAAAAAAGATGCAGTTTGATGTAAATCAAAGTTCATTTTCCAATTTGCAATTACAATTTTTCTCATCATTTTATTTTTATATGATTAAAATTTCTCTAAATTTTTATGAATATTATTATAATGAGATAGAATTTTAATTAAGATTTTAAAATAATTATTTTTTAATTGATTGTTATTAAAATTGTTTATTTTTTTTTTCATATAAAAAATTTCTTTTATAATATTTTCTATATTAAATTTTTTGTAAAAAACAATATTTTTTTTAGAATTAAATATTTTTTTTATTTTTTTATTATACAAATCAATAATTTTATCATTATTTGATATATTTTGTTCGTTTTTTAAATCTATTTTTATTAAAGCAATTATTAAATAATTGATGATATCTATATATGTATCTATAATACTTTCTTCTTTTACTGAATAATATCCTTTTGAGGAAATATTTTTTATACGAATAATTTTAATTAAAATTTGATCTATCATAGAATATTTATTTAAAGCTATCCATGATGATCCATAATTTTTTAACTTTTCTAAAAAAATTTTTTTACATTTTTTGAGAAATATTTCAATAGATAAAAAATGCATAATTTTTTTGAATTTATAATACAATAAAATAAAATATTTTAATTAATGATAATTAATTGCGCTGGAGAATTATTAAAATTTGATAAACCAAAAATTATGGGAATAGTTAATTTAACTCCTGATTCATTTTATGATGGTAATTTATTAAATTCTAAAAAAAAAATATTAAAACATATAGAAAATTTATTAAAAGATGGAGCCGATTTTATTGATATTGGAGGATGTTCGACAAGACCAGGTGCTAAATTAATAACAGAAGAAGAAGAGTTTAATAGAGTTATATCTCCTATTAAATATATTATTAAAACTTTTCCAAAAATTAAAATATCTATTGATACTTTTCGTAGTAAAATAGCAAAAGCTGCAATAGAAGAAGGTGCCGTGATAATTAATGATATTTCTGGAGGAGAATTAGATAAAAATATGTTTTCACTTTTAATAAAACTGAAAATCCCATATATTTTAAATCACATGGTAGGTATTCCAAATAACATGCAAAATAAAACATATTATAGCGATAATATAATTGTAGAAATTAATAATTTTTTTTCAAAAAAAATATTTTTTTTGAAAAAAAATGGAATTAATGATATTATACTAGATCCTGGATTTGGATTTTCAAAAACACTTAATCAAAATTTTCAATTATTAAAAAATTTAACTTTATTAGGATTTCAAGATCATTTAATATTAATAGGAATATCTAGAAAATCTATGATAAAAAAATTGCTAAATATTTCTCATAAAGATTCATTAAATGCAACTTCTATTATACATACAATAGCATTATTGAAAAATGGAGTAAAATTAATCAGAGTTCATGATGTTAAAGAAGCATTAGAATGCATTAAAATAACACAATATTATAAAGAAATTTTATAATTAAAATCATAATAGATAAAAATATATATAAGTTGCAAATTTTGTTTCAAAAAATTATATATATATTAAAAATATATTTTAGAGAAATTATCGATGTAACATTAGTATGTATTATACTATTTAAAATTTATAAACTGGTTTATAATACTATTACTATAAATATTTTTTATGGATTTATTATAACTTTCATTTTCTATAAAATAATAGAAATTTATAAAATTAAATTTATAAGTATGATAATTAATGCATTTTTTAAAGTGGGATTTTTAGCATTAATTATACTATTTCAACCAGAAATAAGAAAATTTTTATTAATAGTAGGTAGTAAATTATATTTACAAAAAATTATTCCTTTATTTTTTAAAAAATCAATAATATCTAATACAAAAACTAAAACAATAGATAGTATTGCAAAAGCATGTGCAATTTTTTCTATGAATAAAACAGGTGTTTTAATAGTTATTCAATTACATCAAGATATAAAAAATTTTATTAAAAATGGAGATCGAATGAATGCTAAAGTAAATTCTCCTATACTAGAAAGTATTTTTTATAAAAATAGTCCATTACATGACGGAGCAACTATTATATTAAAAAATATAATAATTAGAACAAGAGCTATACTTCCTGTTTCTTATAATAAATTCATTCCATATCAATTAGGACTTCGTCATAGAGCCGCAATTGGAATTACTGAAAAAACAGATGCTATATGTCTAGTTGTTTCTGAAGAAACTGGAAATATTTCTTATGTTAAAAATTCAAAAATAATCACAATTACTAATATTAACAACTTAAAGATAAAATTAGAAGAAGATTTAATATATAATTCATGACAATACAAGATATATATAAAATATATACCATTTCTTCTGGAATAGAAATAAATAGTAAAAAAGTAAAGAAAAAATCTATTTTTTTAGCTTTGAAAGGAGAAAATTTTGATGGAAATCAATTTGTAGCAGAAGCTATTAGAAATGGAGCTATATTAGTTATAATGGATAACAAAAAATATTTTTTTAAAAATAAAAAAATATTTTTTGTTAAAAATGCATTAATATTCCTACAAAAATTAGCAATCTATCATAGACATAAATGTATTAATATTCCAATTATTGCAATCGTAGGTAGCAATGGAAAAACTACCACTAAAGAACTTACTAAAAATATATTATCTAAAGAATACGATAATGTACATTATACTAAACATAATTTTAATAATCATATAGGTATACCATTAACTATATTATCTATGCCTAGATATACAAAAATATCTGTAATAGAAATAGGAGCTAGTCATGAAAAAGAAATAGAAAATATGTGTTCTATAATTAATCCTGATTACGGTTGTATTACTAATTTTGGAAAAGCACATTTAGAAGGATTTGGAGGATTTAATGGGGTTATACGTAGTAAATTAGAATTGTATAATTTTTTAAGAAAAAATAAAAAATTAGTATTTGTAAATGGAGATGATCCTATTCAATCATCTAATAGTAAAAAAATGAGAAGATTTATTTTTTCTGGAAATAAACAAAAAAAATCAGATGTAAATTTTCAATTTATCCATAATAATAATATTAAATCTATTTTATGCGTTAAAAATACTACAATAACTTCTTCACTTATAGGAGATTATAATATATATAATATAGCTTTATCTATAACTATAGGAATTTATTTTAAAATTTCTTTAAAGAAAATAAAAAAAGCAATAGAAGAATATATTCCAAATAATCATCGTTCTCAAATATTGAATAAAAAAAATGGAAAAATAATTATAGATTGTTATAATGCTAATCCTACCAGCATGATAAGATCATTAATTTTTTTTGATAAAAAAATTTATGGTTCTAAAATAGTTATATTAGGAGATATGTTGGAATTAGGACATTATTCTAATGAAGAACATGAAAAAATACTTATATTTTTAAATAAAAGTACTATAAATAAAGCATTTTTAATAGGAAAAAATTTCTATAAAACTAAAAATATAAATTCAAAAAAAATCAGTATAAAAAAATTTTTTAGTAAAGAAAAATTTATCTATTGGATAAAAAAAAATCCAATAGAAAAAATTGATTATCTTTTTATTAAAGGATCAAGAAAGATAGCTTTAGAAACTATTATTCCATCAATAAGTTTAATGATGGAATCAGATTAATATTTAATTTTGTAGATTTATTTCTTATCATTTAAATTTGTATTCATATAAAAAGATTCATAAAAAAAATAATAAAATAATTTTTTATGAAAGAAATAACTGCAAATACCTATTTAAAATGGTTTAAAGACATGTTTTTTTGGAGAAAATTCGAAGATAAATGTAGGTCTTTATACTTAAAACAAAAAATTAGAGGATTTCTACATCTATATAATGGACAAGAAGCCATTCCAGCTGGATTAACTTATGCTATGAATAATTCTAAAGATAATATGATTACAGCATATAGATGTCATATCTTACCCATTTCTATGGGGGTGGATCCCAAATTAATAATGGCAGAACTTTTAGGAAAAAAAACTGGAACTTCCAAAGGAATTGGAGGATCTATGCATATTTTTAGTAAAAAAAATCGTTTTTATGGTGGACATGGAATAGTAGGTGGGCAAATTCCATTGGGAGCAGGAATTGCATTTGCCGATAAATATTTTAATAGAAAATCCGTAACATTAACATTAATGGGAGATGGAGCGGTAAGACAAGGCTCATTACATGAAACTTTTAATATGGCTATGATGTGGAAATTACCTATTGTTTTTATATGTGAAAATAATAAATATGCGATGGGAACTTCTGTAGAAAGAAGTTCCAATATCGAAAAAATATATAAAATAGCATCTGCTTATGGAATGAAATCCTTTGCAATAGATGGAATGAATCCTGAAAAAATAGCAAAAAAAGCTTTTTTTGCTATTGATAAAGCTAGAAAAGGAGAAGGAGCTACATTTTTAGAAATAAGAACTTATAGATATAGAGGTCATTCAATGTCAGATTCTGAATTATATAGAAGTAAAGAGGAAGTTACTTTTTTTAAAAAAAAAGATCCAATTTTGAAAATAAGAAATTTTATATTGAAAAATAAATGGGAAACTGAAAAAAATTTATATCTTGTCGAAGAACAAGTCAAAAAAGAAATAAATTATTGTGTAGAATTCGCAGAAAAATCGGAATTGCCTTCTTTAAAAGATATGTTCGATGTTGTTTATGAATAAACTAATTATTTATAAATAAACTAATTATTATTGTAAAATAATAAATATATATATAACTAACTAAATAAAAATAAATAGAAACATGGCAGAAATAATATCTATGCCCCAGTTAAGCGATACTATGGAAGAGGGTACTGTAGTTAAATGGAATAAAAAAATAGGAGATAAAGTTATAGAAGGTGATATAATAGCAGAAATAGAAACAGATAAAGCTATTCAAGATTTTGAAATAGATATTAGTGGAATTCTCCTATTTATAGGAGTTAAAGAAGGAGAAACAACAAAAGTTAATGATCTATTAGCAATTATAGGAGAAAAAGGAGAAGATATAAATCATTTAATAAAAAAAAATAAAACTATAAAATCAATCTCTCCTATTATAGGAGTTAAAGAAGGAGAAAAAAAAAAGGTTAATGATCTATTAGCAATTATAGGAGAAAAAGGAGAAGATATAAATCATTTAATAAAAAAAAATAAAACTATAAAATCAATCTCTCCTATAGCTAAAAAAATAGCAAAACAAAAAAATATTTCATTAAAAAATGTAAAAGGAACAGGAGATCACGGTAGAATAATAAAGAGAGATATTGAATCTATAACTGAATATAAAAAAAATAATAAAGTAGAAAAAATTCCTCAATCTTCAATAAGAAAAATAATAGCTAAACGTTTAGCTAATTCTAAATTTTCAGCTCCACATTATTACTTATTTGTCGATTTAAATGTAGATCGATTAGTCGATTTAAGAAAAAAATTTAATAAAAAACTTTCTATAGAAGAAAGAATATCATTTAATGATATTCTTATTAAAATCGCTGCTCAATCTTTAAAAATAAATCCTGAAATGAATGTATCATGGACAGATGAATATATTCTTTCTCATAAAGAAATAAATATTGGTTTTGCAGTAGCTATTGAAAATGGATTAATAGTTCCGGTTATCAGAAATGCAGATAAAAAATCAATATTAGAAATTTCTAAAGAAATAAAAGAAAAAATCATACGATCTCAATCAAAAAAAATAGATCTAGAAGAATTAGAATATAGTACATTTACAGTTTCTAATTTAGGTATGTATGGGATAGATTCTTTTACCTCTATTATAAATACTCCTAATTCATCAATATTATCTATTGGTAGCATTAGAAAACGTCCAATCGTAAATAATTCTAATAATCAAATAGAAATAGGAAATGTTATGAAGATCACATTATCATGTGATCATAGAATAATTGATGGTGCTTTAGCGAGTAATTATATTAAATCTTTTAAAGAATATATAGAAAATCCTATTACAATTTTATTATGATTTTTTTTTAAAAAGAAAAGGTAATGTAATTATAATTAATATTAATAAAATAAATATATATTCTTTATATCCTCCAAAAAATGATTCTTTAAAATATGAAATAAATAATTTTAATCCAAGTAATATTATTATAATTGAAACAGAACTAGTTAGTTCCGGAACTTTTTTGATTATTTTTATAAAAAATTTTGTAGATATTCTTATGGATAAAATTCCAATAAACACTCCAAATAATATCAACAATAAGTTTTTAGATAAAGCTATAGATGCAAATATATTATCAATAGAAAAAATTAAATCCATTAATCCTATCGATAAAACAGTTTTCCAAGAAAATATTTTTTTTTTTTTTCTTTTTATAAGATTTATATTTTTATTATTATTATAATAATTAATAACTCCATTAACCATTAAATACCCCCCTCCTAATAATTTCAACCATTGAACATTAATTAATATAGATGTAAAAAATAAACATAATATTCTAAATATATATGCTACAGTAAATCCATATATCATAGCTATTTTTCGATCTTTCTCTCTATCTAATTCTATTATCATAGAAGATAAAATTATAGCATTATCTATAGATAAAATACTTTCTATTATAAATAAGTTTATTATAATAGAAATAGATAAAAAAGGATGATTAAGAATTTCTTGTATAAATTTTATCATTTAATTATTTTATATTATTATTTTATAAATCAAATGATTTTTCTATGTTAGATATAAATTAATTTTAAATTTTTTTTGTAAAAATTATAATAAAAGTAAATTATTTTTAAAAAATAAAAAATATATTTAAATAAAATTATTTTATATATTAACATGAATAATCTTTTATTTATTAGTTTTGAAGAAAGTTTCTTTATTATTTTTATAGCTATTATAATTTTTGGACCTAAAAAAATCCCGGAAATAGCTAGAGGATTAGGAGAAGGAATAAGATTTTTAAAAAAAGCTAAGAAAAAAATAGAAGACGAAATTAAATGGTGATTTCTATTTTCTAAAATCTTTTATTTCAGCGTTTTCTAATAAATCATATCCTAATTTTCCTAATAATTTTTTTCTTAAATTATTATCTAAATAATTAATTTCTTCAGAAAGATTATTTTTATTTATTTTTTTGAAAAAACGTTTATTTATTTTTACAAAAAAAATACCATTGATTCCTGATATAGGATATATTCTTCCATTATTTAATTTTGATGAAAAAATTTCTCCTATTACCTTAGGTTCTTTGTAAATATCTATGGTTGAATTGTCTAGACATATTTTGTATGATTTATTTATTTTCTTATTAAAAAATAATGATAATTCTTCTAAATTATTATTTAGAAATTCTTTTTGAATGATATTATTCATTTTTTCTCTTAAAAAAGATGAAATTATTTTATTTTTGTTGTCTATATAAATTCCGTTTTTTTGACATAAATAAACTATAATATAATCTTTATTAGAAGTAGTAAAAATATTTATATCTCTTTTTTTTCTTTTCTCTTCAAAAGACCATTCAATAATATTTTTATCTAATTCAGTATCTATTCCTTCAATATTCCATTGATTTCTTTTTATATCTTCTATTAAAAAAGATTCTCCATTATATTTTTTAGCATTATTAATTAATTCATTTAATTCTAATTTTTTATTTTTCAATAAAAAATTTTTTATTTTGTTAGAAAATTCATTTTCAGTTTTTTTTGATGGATAAATAGTCTTTATTATTATTCCTAATTGATAGGCATCCTTTATATTTTTTTGTTTGTCTATTCGAATAATATGATATCCAAAATCAGATTCTATAATACTTAATGATCCAATATGTTTTTTGATCGAAAAAATATCACTACCGATTATAGGATCTATTTCTTCATATTTCAACCAACCTAATTTTCCATTATTTATTTTAGAATTAAAAATATCATCTGATTTATTTAACGATATTTCAAACATTTTTGGATTTTTTAAAATATCACTATAAATATTTTTAATTATTCTATGAGCAGATTTTTTAGTTCTTTTATTAAAAGATTGTTTTGCATCTTTATGAGAAATTAATATATGACTAATTGAAACAAAATCAAAAATTTTTTTTATTCCAATTATTTTACCTAAAAAATAAACTTTTCCTTCTTTAAAAGGTCCAAACATACTACCTACTTTATTATTTTTTTCTACAAATTTTCTTAAAATAGGAGGAAAATATTTTTTAGTATAAAAATTAGAATCAAATGGTCTTTCAGATTGAGAAGAAATAATATTATTAGGATTATCAGTATATTTTAAATGATTAAATAACTTTTTCATATTATGATTAATATTATTATTATCATCTGAAGATGGATTAAATGGAAAAAAAATAAAAATAAAACTTCTTAAGTTATGTTGATTTTTATCTTTATTAATATATTTATCAATATTATTACTATATATATTAATAATGTATTTTTTTTCTAGATCTGAATAAGGAACAAATACATAATCAATAATAGAAAAAAGATTTTTATGTTTTAAAAACAATCTTGCTTCTATTTCTGATGTATTTAATCCATACATTATCATCTCTAAATATTTTTTAGTATATATCTTATTTTTTATACTATTTTTTTCATGATTCCAAATATTTTTTTCAATTTGAATATAATCGTTATTAGAATCATTATTAATTTTTTCTAAAAAATTTAAATAAGATTTAAATTTTTTTAAATCCATCTCTCCATTAAAATCATCAAAATCACTTATTTTACTATATATAGATTGTTTTTTTACAATATTCCAAAAAATCTTATCAGAAATTTTTATTCCAATTTTCTTTGCTGGTTGACTCAACAATTTTTCATTAATTAATAATTTCCAAGCGTTATTTTCTAATTCATCATTTGATATAAATCCCCCAAATTTTTTTAAAAATTGTAAACAATTAATATATTCTTCATCATAAATGTTTTCTCCGTTTACTTTACCTATAACTTTTTTAGAATTATGTAGAAATAAATTAAGAATTAAATTAGGATCTAATACAATAAAAAAAAATGAAATAATTATAGTTAACAAAATTAACCATGTATTTCTTCTTATTTTTTCTAAAATAATCATTATTTAACTTTTTTTTAGAAAAAAAACTTCTTCTATTTTATTTTTAGATACTTTTTTGATTTCGATATAAAAATTTTCATTAATTATTATTTTTTCTCCATTATTAGGAATATTTTCAGTATAAGCAACAATAAAACCACCTAAAGTTTCATATTTTTCAGAAGTTGGAATTTCCAAATTATATTTAGAGTTAATAAAATCTATTTCTAAACGTGCAGAAAATAAAAATTCATTGTCTCTTATTTTTTTATCTAAAAAGAATGTTTCATCATGCTCATCTTTGATATCTCCTAGAAATTCTTCTAAAATATCTTCTATAGTAATTAATCCTGCAGTACCCCCATATTCATCTAATATTATGGCGATACTTCTTTTTTTTCTAATCAATAGATCCATTATTTCTTTTACAGGAGTATTAATATAAGTACATTCTACAGACCTAATAATAGATTTATTTATATATTTAGGTTTTTTTAAAAATTCTAAATAATGAATATATCCAATAACATTATCTATATTATTATTATAAATAATAATTTTAGAAAATCCACTTTTTGAAAACATCTTTATAAGATTTTCTATAGATAAATCGATTATATTACAAGAAATTATTTCTTTTCTAGGAATCATACATTCTATTGCCTTTTTATCAGAGAAATTCAAAGCTTTATGAAAAATATCTATTTTAGATTCTACAAATCCTTTTTGTTGATATTTATATTTTACATTTTTTGATAAAAAATGAATTAAATCATATTTATCAAAAATTTTCTTTTGAAAATTTTTTTCTTCTCCAAGAATTCTTAAAAAAAGATTAGAAATACATATTACAAAATTAGTAATAGGAGATAAAATTATATTTATAATATATATGGGAATAATAAAAAATCTTAATAATTCATTTGAATATATACTAAATACAATTTTTGGAATAAATTCACCAATCATTAAAATAATTATAGTTGAAAATATTGTTTCTAATAGAAAAATCCATATAGAAGAATATACTTTAGAAAAAAAATAAAAAAATATCTTTTCCATATATATACCATATATGACTAACGATATCGTATTTCCAATTAATATTGTAGTTATCAATTTATTAGAATTTCTAATACTTTCATACATAATTTTATAACGAAAAGAATTTTTTTCTTTTTCTAATTCTATCTGAAATAAACTAGAAGAAACTAAAGCCATTTCCATACCTGAAAAAAAAGCAGAAATAAGTATAGTAATAAAAACTATACTAGTATAGTAAATCATATCATTTATATATATCTTAATATTAAATTTATCAATTAATTATTTTTAAATATTTATCAAATATATTATATTAAATCATCAAAAAAAATGTAAAAAATATTTTGTTAAAGTTATTACTAACTATTTTTAGTGTAATTTTATTAAATAAAAATATTTTTTGAATGGTATCTTAGCTCAGTTGGTAGAGCAAAGGACTGAAAATCCTTGTGTCCCCGGTTCGATTCCGGGAGATACCATTTACATATATAATTTCTATAAATTTATAATTATAGATTATTTCCTATAATAAAATAAATTTTATATTTCTAAAAAATAGACCATCTATAACCCTATATACTTATTAATTTTCAATGAAGTAATCACCTAATAATATATTCCAATATTTCCACATTATATATATAAATGTATTCAACTTAGTTTTAAAATCATTATGTAAATTATTTTGAATTAAATAACGTATTTCTAATAATAATTTTTTATAACTAGTTCCTTAATAACTATTAATTGGATTTCCTATATTTTTATTTAAAAATGAATATCCTATTAAAGGAATAAAAAATACTTGAGTTTTATTTATTGTATTATATTAAAATGGGTAATAAAATCAATTATTTTAGTATAATTTTATTATATAATTAATATAGATTAATGTTACCTATTTTTAATTTAAAAAATAAATTCTATGATTTCAAAAATTAAAATTAGATAGGTTATTATAAATTAATAATAAGGATCTATAAAAAATTAGATTTTTATTTAATTCAAAATAATTATCAATTAAAATAATATAAAAATATTATTATATTCATCTAAATAATTGTTATTATTAAATAATTGTATTAATCTAATAATTAGTTTTATGATTATAAAAATTTTTATAAATAAGGAAAAAAATTTAGATTAATGATTTAATGACTATTAATATTTCCAAAACGACGTTTCCTTTTTTGATAATTGATTATAGCTTCTAAAAAATCCTTTTTTCTAAAATCTGGCCATAAAATATCAGTAAAATATAATTCGGCATAAGCCGATTGCCATAGTAAAAAATTACTAATTCTTTTTTCACCACCGGTTCTAATAATAAGATCTACATCAGGTAAATCTTTAGTATATAGATGACTTTTGAAAAAATTTTCATTAACATCTTGTAATTGAAATTTACCTTTATCTATTTTTTTAGCAATTGCTTTGGTAGCTTGTAATATTTCTTCTCTCGCTCCATAACTTATAGCTAAAATTAAAGTAGCAGATTTATTATTTTTTGTTTTATTCATGTAAAATATAAGTTCTTCTTGAATAGATTCTAACAATTTACAAATATCTCCTATAACAAAAATTCGGAAATCTTTCTTATGCACTTCTTTCAAATAATCCTTAAAATAATTATGAAATAAATACATTAAATTATCTACCTCTTTTTTTGGTCTATTCCAATTTTCAGAAGAAAAAACATATAAAGTAATATAAGGAATTTTCAATTTTTTACAAGCATTTAAAGAATCTATTATAGAATGTACTGCTTTTTCATGACCAAAAGTTCTTAACTTTCCTCTTTTTTCTGCCCAACGACCATTTCCATCCATAATAATAGCAACATGATCTGGTATATTATTATAATCTATTTTTTTTAATAAATCTTTCATAAAAAAAATAATGATCGTAAAAAATATCTAGGTTACAAATATAATAATAAAAATTCCATATCATATATTAATTTCTTTGATCAACTCCCCATAATAACTTTTCTCTAAGTGTTTTAAAATAAGTATTTTTTCTTTCTTGAAAAAGATATATATAAAAAGGTGCTTTACTGATAAATAATTCATTTTCTTTTTTTAAAGATAATAATCTAGTATCCATAGATAAAGAATAATATTTAACTCTACTATGAACTTTTAAATGTAATTTTTTACAATCTGATATAATTAATGGTCTTGAAAATAAATTATGTGGAGATATTGGAGTAAGAACAAAATTTTTATTATCTGGACTGATAATAGGCCCCCCACAACTTAAAGAATAACCTGTTGATCCAGTAGGAGTAGATATTATTAATCCATCTGACCAATAAGAAGTTAAAAATTCATCATCAATATGAACATCAATATTAATCATCGAAACAGTTTCATTACGAAAAACCACAATTTCATTTAATGCAAAATTAAAAAATTTATTCAAATTCTTTATTGATGTCTCTAGATATAATAAACTTCTAGGGATTATATATAATTTTTTTTGAAAAATTTTATCTATTTCTTTTAAAAAGACATCCTTACTAAAAGTTGCTAAAAAACCTAAATTTCCTGTATTGACTCCAACAATAGGAATTCCAGAATCTCTAATGAGAGGAATAGCAGATAAAATGGTTCCATCACCACCAAAAGTAAACATCAAATCTACCCCTTTTAATTCCTTATAATTAGAAAATACAGGAATATTAAAATTCCTAAATTCTTTAAAAGATAATAATATTTTGAAAAAATCTTTTTCAATATAAATTTCTATTGAATTATTGAAAACATATAGTAAAAATTGATTTAAATATGTTATATTATTTTTTTCTAATTTTTGTCCATATACAGCTATTTTCATCTATAATATTAGATAAAAAAATGTTTTAATTTTATTAATTTTTTTGTCATTAATTCAAAATTTTTTATTTTTTTTACTTAAAAATATAAAAAATGAGAAAATACACATTTCCTTCGAAAATATTATTATTTGGAGAATATGGAATTATAGAAAATCATATGGGACTTTTAATTCCTAATAATTTATATAAAGGTCATTTAAAATTTAATCATAAATATAAATCAATAAATTTTTATAATTATTCTAATAATGAAATAAAAAAATATTTTAATTTTTTAAAAAAGAAAAAATTAAAATTAAACTTAGTTAAGTTAGAAAAAGATTTAAAAAAAGGAATTTTTTTTAAATCTAATATTCCTCAAGGATATGGGATTGGTAGTTCTGGTGCTTTAACTGCAGCTATTTATGATAGGTACTCAGAAAATAAATTAGTAATTAATAAAAAAAACTTAATAAGTTTAAAATTCATTTTCAGCGAAATGGAATCATTTTTTCATGGAAAAAGTTCTGGAATAGATCCTTTAATTTGTTACTTAAAGAAACCTATAATAATTCGATCTAACAATAATATATCTATTTTAAATAAAAAAAATATTTATTTGAAAAAATTTTTTCAAATAAATGGAACTATTTTTTTGATAGATTCAGGATTTCCTAGTAAAACTATATCAGTAAATAATTTTTTTATAGAAAAATTAAAACAAAAAAATTTTAAAAAAATTATGAAAGATGAATTTGCTAAATATAATGAAAAATGTATTAATTTTTTTCTAAAAAAAAATTTTAATGATTCTAAAATATTATTAGAAAATATTAAAAAAATATCTATTTGGATATTTAATCATTTTCAACCAATGATCCCCAAAAATCTTTTAAAGATTTGGATAGAAGGAATAATAAATAATGATTATTATTTAAAATTATGTGGATCTGGAGGTGGTGGTTATGTTTTAGGATTTACTCAAAAATATGAAAATTTTAATAAAAAATTAAAAAAATACGTAAAAAAAATTATTTATGTTTAAAAAAAAAATCAGATTAAATAAATATATATCTTATGCTGGTATCTGCTCTAGAAGAAATTCTGATAAATTGATTCAATCAGGATCTATAGAAGTAAATGGAAAAATTATATCAAAATTAGGAACTATAATTGATTATTATGATGAAGTAAAATTTAATGGAGAAAAAATTTTTTTACAAGAAAAAATTTATTTGATAATAAACAAACCAAAAGGATTCATCACTACAACAAAAGATCAATTCGGTAGAAAAACGATAATGGACTTAATCCCATATTATTTTTTTAAACGAAAAATATATCCGATAGGTAGATTAGATTATTCTACTACTGGAGTGCTGCTTCTTACTAATGATGGAAATTTTTCAGAATATTTATCTCATCCTAAATATAGAATCCAAAAAATTTATAATGTTACTTTGAATAAAGAAATCAAAATTGAGGATATAAGAAAAATTAAAAACGGAGATATATATTTAAAAGAGGGGAAAGTAATAATAAATTTTATAATGAAATTAAAAAAAAATCAAGTTAAAATAGGCATCCATATTGGATGGAATAGAATTATTAAAAGAATTTTTGGAAAATTAAATTATATAGTCATTAAATTAGATAGAATATCTTTTGGAGGAATTACAAAAAAAAATATAAAAATAGGAAATTGGAAAATTTTAAAAAAAAATGAAATTGCTAAAATATATGATACAATAAAAAATAATAATATTTATGAAAAAAATAAATATAATAAACGGACCTAATCTCAATTTATTGGGAATAAGAGAAAAAAACTTATATGGTAATGTTAATTTTATAGATTTTCTTAATGAAATCAAGAAAAAAAAATTTTTTTCTAAAATAGAAATTGATTATTATCAAAGTAATTATGAAGGAAAAATTATTGATTATTTACATAATATAGGATTTCAATCGGATGGAATTATTTTAAATGCAGGGGCATATACGCATACTTCTATAGCTATTGCTGATGCAATAAAATCAATATCATCTCCAGTTATAGAAATACATATTTCTAATGTACATTCTAGAGAAAATTTTCGAAAAATATCATATATTACTAATGTATGTAAAGGTACTATTTTTGGTTTTGGTCTAAAATCCTATGAATTAGGAATTATGAGCTTTTGTTTATAATCATAAATTTTTTATACTAAAAAATTTTTATCTTTAAAATTAAATTTTGACAGCCATTTTTCTAAAATTTCTGTAAATATCTTAGGATGTTCCATCATAGGAGCATGCCCACATTTATCTATCCAATAAAGTTGAGAATTAGGTAATAACTTATTAAATAATCGTGCAGTATATGGAGGAGTAATATTATCTTGTTTTCCCCATATAATACAAATAGGTTGATAAATTTTAGATAAATCTTTTGACATATTATATTTTATTGCGCTTTTAGCAAGATATAATATTTTAATTGCTTTTTTTTTATCATTAACAGTATTAAAAACTTCATCTATTAATTCTTTCGTAGCAATTTTAGGATTATAAAAAATATCTTGAGATTTTTTCTTAATATATTCGTAATTTTCTCTTTTTGGGAAATCTCCTCCAAAAGATTTTTCAAATAAACCAGAACTACCGGTTAATACAACAGAATGTACTAAATCAAATCTTTTCTTTGCTATAATTAAAGCGATATGTCCACCTAAAGAATTTCCTATTAATGTAGCTTTTTTTATTCCAATTTTCATTAAAAAATTAATGATATACTTAGATAATGTATATATATTTGTTGAAAATAAAGGAATATTATAAATCGGTAATGTAGGAGCAATTACTTTATAACCTTTTTTTGGAAAAAAATCTAATATTGATTGAAAATTACTCAATCCCCCCATTAATCCATGAAGTAAGATTAAAGGATGACCATTACCTCTTATTATATAAGTAATTTTATCAAAAATATTTTTTTTTTTCATTTTTCCAAAAAAATTTTATTAATATTATAATAACTTATTTTTTGTTTTCTTTTTGACAAGAAAATAAGCTTTTTTTGCTGCCATTTCTTCTGATTCTTTTTTTGAACTACCTATTCCTATAGTATGAATACTACATTTAAATATTACAAATTCAGATAAATAAACAATCTTACTATTATTTTTATCATTTAAATGAGTATTAAAATTTGTGATAAATTTATTCTTTTGACACCATTCTATAATCCATACTTTATAACTAAAAATTTCTTTTTGTAATTTTTTGAGATTTATGTGTTGATGAAGTATTTTATAAATAAAATTTTTACATCCTTCACATCCTATTTCTAAATAGGTAAATCCTATTAATGCTTCTAAAGTGTTTCCTAATACATTATTGTTTTCTATAATATTTCTATCGAAAAAAATCTTTTCTAAAGAAATCTTTTTAGATAACTCATTTAAATTTTTTCTACATACTATTTTAGCTCGTATTTGTGTTAAATCACCTTCTTTTTTATCAGGAAATTTTTTATATAAAAAATTTGATATTACAGCACTTAATATTGAGTCACCTAAAAATTCTAATCTTTGAAAATTAAAAGAATAATTTTTACTTAAATTCCTTTTTTTTGCAGAAAAATGATATATAAATACTTCTTTTAAAAGATTTACATTTTTAGGATCAAATCCTAATATTTTTTTAATCTTTAAAAAAAGAAAATCATCATTATCATTATTTAATAACATTTATTTTTTTAAATAAAAGACTAACATTGTGGCCACCAAAACCAAAATTATTACAAATACTAATTTTTACATTTTTTTTTACCACTTTATTTGTAGTAAGTCTAATTTTAGGATCTATATTTTTATCGAAGTGTACCAAATTAATAGTTGGTGGAATTAATCCTTTTTTTATAGATAAAATTGTTGCAACAGACTCAATGGCTCCAGCTGCTCCTAATAAATGACCTGTCATTGATTTAGTGGAATTAATATCTATAGAATAAATTTTTTCTTTAAATACTTCCTGAATAGCTTTTATTTCAGCAATATCACCTAATTTTGTAGAGGTACCATGAGAATTAATATAATCTACTTCTTCATATTTTACTTTTGCATCTTTTACGGCTGATTTCATCGCTAAAATAATCCCTTTTCCTTCTGGATGTGGGGCTGTAACGTGATATGCATCACCAGACATTCCTACCCCCCCTAGTTCTGCATATATATCAGCTCCTCTATTCAAAGCATGAAAATATTCCTCAAGGATAATACTTCCAGCACCTTCTCCTAAAACAAATCCATCCCTATCTTTATCAAATGGTTTTGAGGCAGTTTTATAATTTTTGTTTTGTGTAGATAATGCATTTAAAGCATTAAATCCACCTATACCGATTTGTGTAATTGCGGCTTCAGATCCTCCAGTAATCATTATATCAGCTTTTCCTAAACGAATTAAATGATAAGCATCAGCAATAGCATTAGATGAGGATGCACAAGAAGATACAGTAGCATAATTTGGTCCATGTAATCCATATTTCATAGAAATAAAACCAGCAGTTGTATCAATAAGCATTTTAGGAATAAAAAAAGGACTAAATTTTGGTAAAAATCCACCATTAATATAATCTTGAATAGATTTTTCTAAATTTAATAAACCTCCAATTCCAGAACCCCAAACTACTCCAATTTTATCTTTTTTTTCTATAGAAAAATCTATTTTACTATTTTTTATAGCTTCTTCAGTAGCAATAAATCCATATTGTGCACATGGATCTAATTTTTTTATTTCTTTTTTGCTAAAAAAAATTTTTGGATCATAATTTTTTAATTCGCAAGCAAATTTAGTTTTATGTTTTTTAGTATCAAAATAAGTAATCGGATAGGAACCACTTTTTCCACTAATAAGAGACATCCAATATTCATCAATATTGTTCCCTATAGGAGTAATAGATCCAATTCCAGTAATGACTACTCTTTTTAAACCTATTTTACACATTTTTAGATTTTTCTCTAACAATTTTCTCTATGGCATTAGTGGCTTCACCTACTGTTGTTATTTTCTCTGCTACATCATCAGAAATATTAATATTAAATTCTTTTTCAAATTCCATTATAAGTTCTACTATATCTAATGAATCCGCTCCTAAATCATTTATGAAACTAGCATTAGAGTTAACATCGTTCTTTTCTACACTAAGTTTATCTATAATGATAGAATTAACTCTAGATGGAATATCTGACATAATTAAAATTTTTTATTACTCTACAAAAGTAGTAAACTTTTTATATAAAATATTTTAAAATATTTATTACAATTAAATTTTATATATTTAATTCATAACTATTTTCTAAAAATTTACTAATATATTTTCCAATAATATCAAATTCTATATTGACAATATTTCCATTTTTTAAACAATGCATATTAGTATTTTTATAAGTGTAAGGAATAATAGTAACACCAAAAACATCATTTTCACAATAATTTACGGTTAAACTTATTCCGTTTATTGCTATAGATCCTTTTTTAACCATATTTGGTGATAATTTTTTTTTAATTCTAAAAAAAAATAAATAATCTCCATTATTATTATAAATTTCTACTATTTTTGCTGTAGTATCTACATGACCTTGAACTATATGCCCATCTATTCTACTAGTTAATGAAATACTTCTTTCTATATTAACTTTATCATTTACTTTTAAGTAATTCAAATTGGTACATAATAAAGTTTCTTTAGATGCCATTACCGAATAAATATTTTTATAAAAATCTATAATTGTTAAACATATTCCATTATGACAAATACTCTGATTAATCCTAATTTTATTAGAAAATGGATTATATAAACTAATATAAAGATTTTTTTTATCATAAAATAATTTATATACTTTTGTCATGCATTCTATTATTCCAGTAAACATATCATAATAATTTTTTATAATAGGAATTATGAAAAAAAATACAAAAGAATAATTTACAATTGACTATATAAAGGTATTTTTAATAAAAAAAAATGATTAATTCTTCTAATTTTATTCAAATCAAAATATTATTTATAATAAATTTTACAAATATATTATTGTTTTAATGTAAATTAAGCAACTTCTATTAAAGAAATAAATATAATAATGTAATAATAATCCTTTATTTAGAATATTAGAAAAAAATTATAAAAGAATAATAATAAAATTTTTTTCTACTTTCAATAAACCTTTGTCTATTTTTATTTTAAATTCTTTTTTTTGATTGTGATATTTTATATATCCATTTTTTAAAATGGATATAAATAAAGTATGATTTTTTAATATTTGAAAATATCCATTAAAACCTGGAGCAATTAAAGAAACAATATATCCTTTGTATAATATTTTTTTAAAATTTAAAATAGTTAATTTCATAAAATTATTTTAATTTTAATACTTGATCAATGGTCCCTTTTAAATTAAAAGATATCTCAGGTATATTATCTAATTCTCCATTCATAATCATATTAAATCCTTTAATTGTATCTTCAATTTTTACAAATTCTCCATTTATTCCAGTAAATTGTTTAGCTACATGAAAAGGTTGAGACAAAAATCTTTGAACTTTTCTTGCTCTAGAAACTATTAATTTGTCTTCTTCACTTAATTCTTCTATTCCTAGAATAGCAATAATATCTTGTAAAGATTCATATTTTTGTAATATTTTTTTTACTCTTTGTGCACAATTATAATGATTTTTACCAACTATGTCTGGAGATAAAATACTAGAAGTAGAATCTAATGGATCTACTGATGGATAAATTCCTAAAGATGAAATTTTTCTTGATAAAACGGTTGTTGCATCTAAATGAGAAAAAGTTATTGCTGGTGCAGGATCAGTTAAATCATCTGCTGGAACATAAATAGCTTGAACAGAAGTAATAGATCCATTTTTAGTAGAAGTAATTCTTTCTTGCATTGCCCCCATTTCAGATGATAAAGTCGGTTGATATCCCACAGACGATGGAATTCTTCCTAATAAAGTTGAAATTTCTGATCCAGCTTGAGTAAATCTAAAAATATTATCTATAAAAAATAGAATATCTTTTCCTTTTCTATCTTTTATAGATTGATCTCTATAATATTCCGCTAATGTTAATCCCGATAAAGCTACTCTAGCTCTAGCACCAGGTGATTCATTCATTTGTCCAAAAACAAAAGTAGCTTTAGATTTTTTTAAAACTTCTTTATCAACTTTAGATAAATCCCAATAACCTTTTTTCATAGATTCAATAAAATCATCTCCATATTTGATAATTCCTGATTCTAACATTTCTCTTAATAAATCATTTCCTTCTCTAGATCTTTCTCCAACTCCAGCAAATACTGATTTTCCTCCATATCCTTTTGCTACATTATTTATTAATTCTTGTATTAATACCGTTTTACCTACTCCTGCACCACCAAATAATCCAATTTTTCCTCCTTTAGGATAAGGTTCTATTAAATCAATTACTTTAATTCCTGTATATAATATTTCTGTATTGGTAGATAAATTTTCTAATAATGGAGGTTTATTATAGATAGATTTTCTTTTTGAAAAGGTTATATCCCCCAATCCATCGATACATTTTCCTAATACATTAAAAATTCTTCCATTAATAGATTCTCCAATAGGAACGCTAATTGGTGTATTTAATACATTTACTTCTTGTCCTCTTCTTAATCCATCTGTTTCTTCCATAGATAAACATCTAACTTTTTTATTTCCTATATGTTGTTGAATTTCTAATGTTATTTTTCTATCGGAAGATAAGTTTACTTCTAATGCATCATAAATATTCGGAATTTTATCATTTTCATCAAAAGAAACATCTATTACTGGACCTATGATTTTAGTAATTATTCCTTTATTATTTATTATTTTTTGCATTACTTCAAAATTATAATTTTAATTTTAATAATTCAAAATATAATAATTCTTTATTTAATATATATTTGTTTTTATTGTGTTTTTAATTAATTACAACAATATATATATAGAAAAATCAAAAATTTTGAAAATCTATTCATTCATTGATGAATTTCATTGTTTACATCCATGTGTTTTTACTATTGGAATTTTTGATGGAGTTCATATGGGACATCAAAAAATAATAAAAAATTTGATTTCTGAATCAGAAAAAAAATATTGTTCTGTATTATTAACTTTTGTTCCACATCCAAAAGAAATATTAAATCCATATAAAAAATTTTACTATTTAAACACACTTTATGAAAGAATAAAAAATATCCAAAAATTGGGATTAAATCATTTAATTATTCATCCATTTACTGAAAAATTTTCTAAATTAAGTATCAAAGATTTTTTTAAAAAAATTTTTCATTCTAATATTTACATAAAGAAAATTATTATAGGATATGATTTTCATATAGGAAAAAATAAATATAGCTCTCTTAATACACTAAGATATTTATCCAAAATCTACGGAATTAAAATTTTACAGATTTTACCTTATCAATTAGATAATCAAATTATAAGTTCTACTAAAATTCGAAATTCATTAATTTTAGGAGATTTAAATTGGGCAAATAAAGCTTTAGGATATTATTATACATTATCCGGAAATATTATAAAAGGTAGAGGAATAGGAAAATTTATTAATTTTCCTACATCTAATATAAAAATTAATACAAATAAATTAATTCCAAAAAAAGGAGTTTATGCAGTAAAAATTCGTTATAATAATACTATTTATAATGGAATGTTAAATATTGGAATTAATCCAACTATTAACCATAATAAAAAAATTAAAATAGAAACAAATATATTTAATTTTCATAAAAATATTTATGGAGAAAAAATTGATATTTTCATCATAAAAATGATCCGTGAAGAAAAAAAATTTAGATCCATTAAAGAATTAAAAAATCAAATTATTAAAGATGAAATTTATATAAAAAATTTTTTTATTGTCAAAAAATTAAATAATAATAATTTTAAATGAAAAAAATACTAGAAAAAATTTTTTTTTTAAAAAAAAAAATTTTAGTTTCAAAAGACGATACTACCATTAGAATTATTCGTGAAAAATATAATTGGAATAAAAATATATTGAATAATATTAATTTTTTGACAATAAAAAAATTAATTGATACTATTTCTGGATTAAAAAGGATAAATAAATGCGAAACATTATTATCTTTTTTTTCTATTTTAGAAAAAAAAGATTTTCTAGAAGAAGAACTTAATCTTAATAATTTTATTCAAAATATATTTAAAATATTAAATGATTTTCAAGATATTGATTACAATTTAATCAATAGTAAACATTTTTTTGAATATCTTATTTCGGAAGAAAGAATATTAAAATGGAATTTTAATCTATCCAATAATAAAAAATTTTTTTTATGGAAAAAAATTCATTTATACTATGATAAATTTAGATTTTTTTTATTACAACAAAGAATAGCATATAATGGATTATTATTAAGAGAATGTTTATTTAAAATAAATTCAAATAATTATAAAAAAATAATATTTATAATTCCGAAAAATTGTTATTTAAATCAATGGGAAAAATTTTTTTTAGAAAAAATTATTTCTAATAAAAAGGGAATAATTTATGAATTATTTTCTAATCGAATATTGGTAAACTATGAAACTTCTATTTTTAATAAAAGAAAAATAAATAATTTTAATAAATTAAAAATAATAAATGTCACAAGAGAAATAGAACAAATAATTTTCATAAAAAATCTAATAAAAAAAAAAATCCAAAAAAAAAACAATACAAAAATTAATAAAATAGCATTAATATTGGGAGATGAGAATCTGCTAATTTCCATTGTTAATTCTTTTATAAGAAATTTAAATATTAATATATCATTCAACATTAATTATCCTTTAAAAATTATTCCTATTCATTATACTTTTGTTTCCATATTTAAATTATTATTAAATAAATCATTAAAAAAAAGTTTTCAAAAAAATGATATTATAAATTTTTTAACAAATGGATATATAAAAAAGTTTTTTCTAAAAAAAAAAAAATTATCAAATTTTATAGAAAAAATAAACAACACAAAATCCAATTCTATTTCAAATAGAATCATTAATAATTTTTTATTAAATAATAATGTAGAAATTATATTTCAAATACAATTAGATAATACAAAAAAAATTATAAAAAGTTTAATTAGTTTTATTAGAAAATTAAAGTTTTTTTTGATAAAAAATTTAAAAGATAATTTACTAGAATTTCTATTTATTCATAAAATAGAATTTTACATACAAAAAATAAAAATATTAATTAGAAAAAAAAAATATCCATTTTCTATGGGAATAATAAATGTATATCATTTATATAATCAATTTATTAATACAGAAAATATTCAATATACTACCAAAAAATTTTATAAAAATTCAAAAAAATTATTACTAATAACTGATTTTCCATATTTCAATAATGAAAAATTTGATTTATCTATTATCACCTCTTGTAATAGTGGTATGATTCCAAAAAAAAATAATATTGATAATTTTACTTTAATATCTAACGATATAAGAAATAGATTTAATATTAATTCTACTAATTATGAATATAATTTTAGAATTTTTTTAAACATATATAAATTTTCCAAAAAAACTTATATTTTATATAAAGATAATCCAGATGATATAAATTCTGGAGAAAAAAGTTCTTTTATTAATCATATAATGATAAATAATCCAAAAATTAATATAGCTAAAAAAAAATTTTCATTATATCCTTATAAAAAAAAAACTAGAAAGGCTATTGTAATAAAAAAAAACCATTTACTTATTGAAAAATTAAATGAAATTAGTAAAAAAGGGTTATCTCCTTCTTCTATAAATTTATATAACTATAATCCTATTTTATTCTATTATAAAAAAATACTTGGAATAAATGTATTAGAATCTAATTCATATAAAATACAATTAGGAAAAATTATTCATCAAATATTAGAAAATTTATATGAAAATAATATAAAAAATTTTTTAACCGTTCATAGAATAAATGAAATGAAAAAAATTATTAAACCTACTATTTCAAAATTTTTAAATATAAACGATACTATTTTATCATTTTTTTTAACTAAAAATTATATAAAAAATTTTCTTTTGTGGGACGAAAAATTAGTAAAACAAGGAGAAAAAATTTTTATCAAAAAAATAGAATATAAGATATCTACTTTATTAAGTATTAATAATTCAAAAAAAGTGGTATTACAGGGAATTATAGATCGTATCGATGAACATGATGGAATTACTAAAATTATTGATTATAAAATAGGTATATCAAAATTTAGAAAAATAAATATATCAATAAATAATATTAAAAATATTTTTGAAAATCCGTATTATAAAAATGTTATGCAATTACTTTTTTACATATACTTATGGTATCAATCGAACATAGAAAATCAAAAATATCCAGTTAAAATAGGAATTATTTCAATTAATAAAAAAAACAAATCAAATTTTATAGAAGAAATTCCAATTATTTTTTTTAACAAAAAAACATATATAACTTATCAAAAGTATATAAAATTTTTTTTACCTTTTCTCATAAAAAGAATATCAGAAATATTAAATCCTAAAAATCCAATTATAGAAAAAATTTAATAATTAAAAATATATTTTTCTATATAATTTCCTACTTCTTCAGTTCCTGAAGGATTATCAGTATTAATATCTTCTGTAGAAATCTTATTTAAGATAGACATTTTTACGGCTTTTTCTAATAAAATTTTTTCTTTTAACATTCCAAAATAATCTAACATCATAGCAGCTGAAAGTATACATCCTATAGGATTTGCTATATTTTTACCCTTTGCTATTGGATAAGAACCATGTACTGGTTCAAATAAATATTTTTTATTGTCTCCTATAGATGCAGAAGGCAATAATCCTAAAGATCCACTTATAACACTAGACTCGTCTGATAAAATATCTCCAAACATATTATCAGTTAATATAATATCAAAATTATTAGGATTTTTAATTATCTGTATAGCAGCATTATCTATATATAAATAATCTAATTTTACTTTTGGATAATCTAAACTAACTTCTTTAACAGTTTCTCTCCATAATTTTGATGTTTCCAAAACATTAGCCTTATCTACTAAAGTAACTTTTTTTTTTCTTAAAAGAGATGCATCAAAAGCAACTTTTGCAATTCTTATAATTTCTTTTTTAGAATAAACACAATAATCATAAGCTTTCCTAAGATTTTTAGATCGACCTTTTTTTCCAAAATAAATTCCACCAGTTAATTCTCTATATATAATAAAATCAGCTTTATTTATAATTTCTTGTTTTATAGGAGATATATTTATACCAGGAAAAAATAATATAGGACGTATATTGCAATACAACCTCATACTTTTTCTTAATTTTAGAATTCCATCTTCTGGTCTAAAACCTATTTTATTACAATCGTATTTAGGATCACCTACACAAGAAAATAAAACAGAATCTGATTCAATACAATTTTTTATAGTATTTTCTGTAATTGGAACATTATATTTTTCTATGGCAACTCCACCTGCAAATAAAAAATTATAATGAAATTCATGATTATATTTTTTTGTAATAGCATTTAAAACTTTTAATGTTTGTTTCATTATTTCAGGACCTATACCATCACCTTCTATAATAGAAATATATTTTTTCATATTTTCATATTATTAATTTTTATAAATTAAAAATTCTATTTTTTTCAAAAAATTCTATGTCCTTTTTTAAGGATAATAAAAAATCTATATCGTCATAACCATTTATAAAACATTTTTTTCTATATGGATGAATATAAAATTTTTCTTCTTCTTTAGTTTTTAATATAAAAACTTTTTGATTAATTAGATCTATTTTAATTTTAGTTTTTGAATTATTCTTTACTAAGAAAAATAATTTTTTTAAAAAATTTTGACATAATTCTATAATTAATAATCCATTATTAAATGCATTTTCTTTAAAAATATCTGCAAAAGAACTAGATATTAATACTCTAAAACCATAATCAAAAATTGCCCATGCAGCATGCTCCCTACTAGATCCACATCCAAAATTTTTTCCTAATAAAAGAATTTTTCCAGAAAATTTAGAATTATTTAAAATGAAATTTTTATCCTTTTTTTTCCAATCTATAAAAAGATTTTTACCATATTCTTTTCTATTAGAAATTTTTAAAAAACGAGATGGAATAATTTGATCTGTATCTATATTTTCTTCTAAAATAGGAACTGCTGTACTAATTACAGTATTAAATTTTTCCATATTTATTTATATATTTATTAACATTTACTATTTTTCCTTCAATTCCTATAATAGCTGCTGTTAAAGGACTAACTAATAATGTACGTGATCCTGGGCCTTGTCTCCCCTCAAAATTTCTATTAGATGTGGAAACACAATATTCTCCTGATGGAATTTTATCATCATTCATCCCTAAACAAGCTGAACATCCTGGTTGACGAAAATCAAATTCTGATTCTTTAAATATAATATCTAATCCTTCATTTCTAGCTTTTTCAAGTACTATATTAGATCCAGGAACTATCATAACTTTAGTATGAGCAGCTTTTTTTTTACCTTTGATGATAGATGCAACTATTCTCAAGTCTTCTATTCTAGAATTGGTACAACTTCCTATAAAAACATAATTAATAATTAATCCTATTAAAAATTGTCCTGGATTAAAACCCATATATTTAATAGACTTTTTCCAATTTTCTTGAGTAGTAACTAAATTTGAATTTATAGGAATTGAATCATTGATTTTTATAGACATACCTGGATTAGTTCCATAAGAAATCATAGGTTCAATTTTATCAAAATTTAATTCAAATTCTTTATCAAATTTTTTATTAGAATCTGTTTTTAAAGATTTCCAATATTGAATAATATTTTTATTTTTTTTGATTAATTGTTTCCCATATTTACTTTTATTAATATATTCTAAAGTGGTATTATCCGGTGATATTAATCCACCTTTTGCTCCCATTTCAATACTCATATTACAAATGGTCATTCTTCCTTCCATACTCATTTTTCTAAATACTGATCCAGTATACTCTATAAAATATCCGACTCCTATATTCACCCCTAATTTTGATATAATATATAAAATAACATCTTTTGGTGATACTTCTTTTTTTAAAGATCCATATTTAAAATTTCTATCTAAATGAATTCTCATTTGTTTTGGTTTAGACAATAATAAGCATTGGCTAGCCATTACCATGGATATTTGACTGCTACCAATTCCAAAAGCTACACTACCAAATGCACCATGAGTAGAAGTATGACTATCTCCACAAACAATGGTCATTCCTGGTAATGTATACCCCAATTCTGGACCAATAACATGAACTATTCCATTATTTTTATCACCTATTCCATAAAATTTTGATATTTTAAATTTTATACAATTTTTTTTTAAAAGTTCCACTTGTTTTCTAGATAAAGGATCAGAAATAGGAAAATGTTGATTAATTGTAGGAATATTATGATCAACTGTAGCTACTATTTTTTCCGGTCTAAATATAGAAATATTCCTTTTTTCTAATTCTGAAAAAGATTGAGGACTAGTTACTTCATGAATATAATGTCTATCAATATAGATAATATCTATATTATTATCTAATTTTTTTACTAGATGAGAATCCCAAATTTTATCAAATAATGATTTTGATTTATTTATTTTTAACATAATTATCTAATATTCAAGATTATTATTTCTAATTTAAATTTGCTTTTTTCAAAATTATTTTTAATTCTTCATTTTTTATTTCTTTCTTTTTATCTGCATGTTTCAAAAAAATAGAATATACTAAATCTAAAGAATTTTTAGTTAGATTATATCCCATTTTTTTATAACGATAATTTAAAGCTGCTCTTCCACTTCTAGCCGTTAATATAATAGATGAATTATTAATTCCAACATCTTTTGGATTAATACTTTCGTATGTTTCTTTTTTCTTTATAATTCCATCCTGATGAATTCCTGATGAATGAGAAAAAGCATTAAATCCAACTATAGCTTTATTTGCTGGCACCATCATTCCTGTATGTTTAGATACTAAATTACTTATCGGTGAGATAAGTTTAGTATTGACATTAGTGTATAAATTTAAATATTTTTTTTGCTTAAAAATCATAACTATCTCTTCTAACGAAGTATTTCCAGCTCTTTCTCCAATTCCATTAATAGTACATTCTACTTGTTTAGCACCATTAATAATTCCATATAAAGAATTAGCAGTGGCCAACCCTAAATCATTATGACAATGAGTAGATAGTGAAACTTTATGAATTCCATTTACATTTTCTTTTAAAAAACGTATTTTTCTTCCATATTCATCAGGTAAACAAAAACCAGTAGTATCAGGTATATTGATTACTGTAGCACCATATTTAATTACATTTTCGCAAACTTTTGCTAAAAAATAATTATCAGTCCGTCCTGCATCTTCTGCATAAAATTCTACATCTTCTACAAATCTTTTTGCAAGTTTTACCGATTTTATCGCTATATCTATTATTTTTTCAGGAGTACTATTAAACTTATAAAGAATATGCCAATTAGAAGTTCCTATTCCAGTATGAATCCTAGGATTTTTAGCAAATTTTAAAGATTTGCCAGCGACTTCTATATCTTTTTCTACCGCTCTAGATAATGCACAAACTATTGTTTTTGAAACAGATTTAGATATTTCTTGAACAGATTTAAAATCACCAGGACTAGAAATAGGAAATCCAGCTTCTATTACATCAACACCTAAATCTTCTAATTTTTTTGCTATTTCTACTTTCTGATTAGTATTTAATTTACATCCAGGAACTTGTTCCCCATCTCTTAACGAGGTATCAAAAACATTAATTTTTCTTTTTTTTTTCATAAGACTAAACTGGATTTAGTTAATAAATATTAAATCTATTTTTTATGAATAATAAATAGAAACGAATTATAGTATTACATACAATATCTAATTATTATAATTAATTAATATATATCTACTAATCAATTAATATTTTTAAATAAATTACAATGTTAAAAAAAAAAAAAAATCAATCGGATTATCTATTTCTACTTATTAAAACTTTATCAAGATCTGAAAAAATAAAATTTAAAATTTATGTTAATCGTATAAAACAAAATCAACATTCAAAGTTTTTGAACTTATTTGAAATAATTAATAAATTAGATTTTTATAATGAAAATCTAATTTTAGATAAAACAAACATAAGTAAAAAACAATTACCTAATGTAAAATCTTATTTATATCAACAAATATTAAAAAGTCTTGAAATACAACATACTAAAAATAATTATGATATACAAATACGTGAATATTTAAATTTTTCCAAAATATTATATAATAAAGGTTTATATATACAAAGTTTAAAATTATTGAATAAAGCAAAAATTATTGCCAAATATTATGAATATAATACAATTTTATTAGAATTAATAGAATTTGAAAAAATGATCGAATCTCAACATATTACTAGAAGTATACACTCTAAATGTAGAGAATTATCTACAAGTTCTAAAGAATTAATTGAAAAAATTAAATATAGTAATACTTTATCTAATTTATCTTTAGAGTTATATGGTTTATATTTAAAAGTAGGATATGTAAGAAATGAAAAAGATAAAATATTTATCGAAACTTATTTTCGAACTAATACCCCAAATTTTAATCTTAATAAACTAAGTTTTTATGAAAAATTATTTTTATATCAAGCTAAAATTTGGTATCACTATATTCAACAAGATTTTTTAATGTGTTATAAAATAGCATCTAAATGGGTTAGTTTATTTCAAAAAAATGAAAAAAATAAAAAAATTTCTAGTATTAGTTATATAAAAGGATATCATTATTTATTAGATTCTTTATTTTATTTAAATAAATATTTAAAATTTTCTGAAATATTAAATCAATTTAAAAAAGAAGTAAAAGAAAAAAAAATACTTATCAATGGCAATACCGATATTCTAATTTTTATGTACATATATACAAATCAAATTAATAAACATTATATGGAAGGTACTTTTTCAGAAGGAGTAAAAAAAGTAATTCCATCATTATTTTTAAAATTTAAAAAAATTCACAATAGAATGGATTATCATTATATAATGGTATTATATTACAAAGTTGCTTGTTTATATTTTGGAAGTGGTGATAACAAAAATACTATTCGATATTTATTAAAAATAATGGAAAATAAAAAAAAATATTTAAGACAAGATTTACAATGTTTTTCTAGATTATTATATTTAATTGCTTGTTATGAAAGTGGACTAGATGAAAATCTAGATAAAATAATTCAATCTACTTATAAATTTTTTCAAAAAAATGATTGGTTTTTTATTCCAAAAGAAATTATTTTTTTTTTAAAAAAAATAGGGAATTTATATCCTAATCAAACAAAAAATCAATTTAAAAAATTTAAAAAAAAACTAATTAAATACTATAATCATCCTTATGAAAAAAGAACATTTTTATATTTAGATATTATATCTTGGTTATCCGCTAAAATAGAAAATAAATCCGTAGAATCCATTGTAAGAGAAAAATTTATAAAAAAATATCAATAATTATTTTTTTCTTATATAAAAAAAAGTTTGAGAAATTAGAATAATAAAATACGATAATATAAAATTACTCAAATTATATAAAATATATTTTTTATTATATAATCTTATTAAATAAAAAAATAAAAAAATACTAAAAATCAATTTTATTATTCCTGTTATTACAGGATAAATAATCAATAAATTATTCTTTTTTAGAAAAGATAAATAATAAAAAAATAAAACAAATAAACTATTTAAAGGAAATAATAATATATATATTATTAATATAAAAGAAAAATTTTTTTTTTCTAAAAAATTAGAATAAATATGAATAAAAATAAAAACTAAGGTAGTTAAATTATATAAGAAAAATTTTTTTATCATTTTTAATGTTATTATTTTAATTTAAAAGAATGAAAAATATTATAGATGAGTTATCATGGAGAAAATTAATCCAAGATAAAGTTTATGGAATAGAAGAACAATTAAAAAAACCTACAAAAACTTATATTGGATTTGATCCAACATCTGATTCTCTTCATATAGGTAGTCTATTACCAATTATAATATTAATTCACTTAAAAAGAATGGGACATCCAGTTTGTATTTTAATTGGAGGAGGAACAGGTATTATCGGTGATCCATCTGAAAGAAAAGATGAAAAAAAAATATTGAAAGAAAAAATATTAGAAAAAAATTTTTTTTCTATAAGAAATCAGATCAATAAAATTTTTAAATATTATTCAGAAAACGTAGAAATATTAAATAATTTTCAATGGATTAAAAATATTTCTTTTATAGATTTTATAAAAAATATAGGAAAACATATTTCTATTAATTATTTAATGTCTAAAAATTCTATAAAAAAAAGAGTAGAAAATGGAATTTCTTTTAAAGAATTTTCTTATGCTCTTGTTCAAGGATATGATTTTTACTATTTAAATAAAATTAATAATTATCAATTACAAATTGGAGGTTCAGATCAATGGGGAAATATTACAACAGGAATAGAATTAATAAAAAAAAAAACTGGAAAAAAGGTATATGGATTTACATTTCCACTAATAACAAAATCAAACGGTAAAAAATTTGGAAAAAGTGAAAATGAATATAATATATGGTTAGATAGCAAAAAAACATCTCCATATAAATTTTATCAATTTTGGATGAATCTTTCAGATTTAGAATCTGAAAGATATATTAAAATTTATACTTTTTTATCAAAAAAAAAAATATCAAATTTAATTATAAAACATAAAAAGAATCCTAATAAAAGATTATTACAAAAAAAATTAGCTTATAATCTTACTAATTGGATCCATGGGAATAATAAATATCAAGAAATAATAAAAATTATATCTGTTTTATTTCAAAAAGACTATAAAATACTTCAAACCTTAAAAAAGGATGAATGTATTTCTATATATAAAAATATACCTAATAAACTACTTTATAAAAATAAATTAAAAAAAGGATTTATTTTAATAGATTTATTAAAAGAAAGTGGATTATTCAAATCTAAAAAACTTGCAAAAATTGCTATAAAATCAAAATCAATTTATGTAAATAAGATTTTAATTAAAGAAAATTTTATTATTAAAGAAAAAAATTTAATACAAGAAGAATATATACTATTACAATTTGGTAAAAAAAATTTTTTAATTGTTAAATTTAAATAGATTTTTAGTATCCAAAATATTTTAAATATTTATAATTATTTCTCCAATTTTTACATATTTTAACAAATAAAAATAATATAATTTTTTTTTGAAAAAATTCTTCTATTTTTTTTATAGAAAAAAATTTTAATCTTTTTAAAGATTTCCCAGAATAACCTATTAATATATTTTTTTGTGAGTCTCTTTCCACATAAAGAATAGAAGATATTTCTATGTATTTTTCTTTTTGTTTAAAAATTTCTGTCTTTATTTCTACAGAATAAGGGATTTCTCTTTTATATAAAAAAAATACTCTTTCTCTTATAATCTCATTAACAAAAAATCGTTTAGATCTATCACTTAATAATTCTTTTGGATAAAATGGTTCATGTTCAGATAATAATACTTTTATTTTATCTATCAATAAATCTTGATTGGTTTTTTTTAATGCAGATATAGGCAATATTTCCGATTGAGGTAAAATATTACTCCAATAATCAATGGTTTTATATAGGATATTAAAATTTGATTTGATCTTATCAATTTTATTAATTAATACAATGATAGGAATTTTATTATTGATTTGTTTAATAAAATTCATTAAGATTTTCTTCAATCTTTCTGTCTCTAATAAATTTTTAATTTTTCCTACTTCAGTCAGCAATAATATTATATCTGCATCTTCAAAAGATCTTATAACATATTTCATCATTTTTTTTTGTAAAAAATTTTTATTATGACTGATTAGTCCAGGGGTATCAGAAAATACAATTTGTAAATTATATTTATTAAATATTCCTAATATTCTATGACGTGTAGTTTGTGGCTTATGTGTAATGATAGATATTTTCTCTCCAATAATAGAATTCATTAAAGTTGATTTTCCTACATTAGGAAATCCTATAATACTAACAAAACCAGATTTATAAATCAATTTATTATTTTTTTATTTGTCTAAATACAATTCCTTTTTCTTTAAAAAAGTCTATTAATATTTTATTATTATTGGTAATATTTCCTTTGATAATTTCTTTAGATAAATTATTTAAAATATCATTTTGAATTACTCTTTTTAAAGGTCTTGCTCCAAAATTTATATCATAGCCTTTATCCGAAAGAAATTCTATAGTTTCATTAGTAGATTCTACATAAATATTTTTATTCAATAATAATTTCCCTAATTTTTTCATTTGTAATTTTACTATTTTTTTTATTTCTATTCTAGAAAGAGGTTTAAATAAAATAATCTCATCAATACGATTGATAAATTCTGGTCTAACTATTTTTTTTAACAAATCTATTAATGATCTTTTAGTAATTTCCATTATATTATAAGATATATTTTTATATAAATTTTCATGAATGATATCAGATCCTATATTTGAAGTCATAATAATTATGGTATTTGTAAAATTTACTGTTCTCCCTTTATTATCAGTCAATCTTCCATCATCTAAAACTTGTAAAAGAATATGAAAAATATCTGGATTAGCTTTTTCTATTTCATCCAACAAAATAACACTATAAGGTCTTCTTCTTATGGCTTCAGTTAATTGTCCCCCTTCTTCATATCCTATATATCCTGGGGGAGGACCTATCAATCTACTTATAGAATGACGTTCTTGATATTCACTCATATCTATACGTACCATATTATTTTCATCATCAAATAAATATTCTGTTATAGCTTTAGCCAATTCGGTTTTTCCTACCCCTGTACTACCCATAAAAAGGAAAGAACCAATAGGTCGTTTTTCATCTTGTAATCCAGATCTAGAACGTCTTATAGTATTAGATATAGATTGAATTGCATCATTTTGACCAATAATTCTTTTATGTAATTCATTTTCTAATGATAATAATTTGTCTTTTTCACTTTGTAACATTTTAGTTATAGGAATTCCAGTCCATTTAGATACTATTTGAGCAATATCTTCTCTAGATACTTCTTCACGTATAATTTTATTTCCTTTGTCCTCTTGTTTTTTTAATTCCTTTTCAAAGAATTTAATTTTGTTTTCTTCTTCTTTAATTTTTCCATATCTTAATTCTGCTACTTTTCCATAATCACCTAATCTTTCAGCTTGTTCTGATTCAAATTTAAAACTTTCTATTTTATCCTTAGATTTTTGTATTCCTTCAACTAAATTTTTTTCATTCTGCCACTGAATTTCTAATCTTATTTTTTTTTTATTTAAATTATTTAATTCTTTTTTTAAAGAAATTAATTGTTTTTTATCATTTTCTCGTTTCAATGCTTCTACTTGAATTTCCATATACATAATTTTACGATATAAAATATCTAATTCTTCGGGTTTAGAATTCATATCTATTCTCAATTTAGAAGCAGCTTCGTCAATAAGATCAATAGCTTTATCTGGTAAAAATCTTTCATTAATATATCTTTTAGATAATTCTACTGCTGCTATAATGGATTCATCTTTTATTTTTACTTTATGATAACTTTCATATTTTTCTTTGACTCCACGTAAAATTGATATAGCATCAGTGATTGTTGGTTCATTCACATATACCTGTTGAAATCTCCTTTCTAAAGCTTTATCTACTCTAAAATATCTTTGATATTCATTTAACGTAGTGGCACCTATTGCTCTAAGATCACCCCTAGCTAATGCTGGTTTTAATATATTTGCCGCATCCATTGCTCCTTCTCCTCCTCCTGTTCCAATTAAAGTATGAATTTCATCAATAAATAATATTATTTCTCCATTTGAATAAATAACTTCTTTTACTACTGATTTTAACCTATCTTCAAATTCTCCTTTATACTTTGCACCTGCGATTAAAGAAGCCATATCTAAAGAATATACTTTTTTATTTTTTAAATTATCGGAAATATCTTCACTAATAATTCTATGTGCTAGTCCTTCTGCAATAGCTGTTTTACCTACTCCTGGTTCTCCTATTAATATAGGATTATTTTTTTTTCGTCTAGATAAAATTTGTAAAATTCTTCGTATTTCTTCATCTCTTCCTACAACTGGATCCAGTTTTCCTTTTAAAGCTAATTCATTTAAATTTTTAGCATATCTATTTAAAACATTATATACTTTTTCTTTATAATACGAAGAAAAATTTTCTTCTTTTTTTCTAATATTATTAATTATTATCTTTATTTTTTTTTCTGTAATACCTTGATCTTGTAGCATTTGAGATGTTTTATCAGAATTCATAAAAATTCCATAAAAAATATGTTCTACTGATATAAGTTGGTCTTTTAAAAGAAAAGCATAATTTCTTGCTATATTTAGCATATTTATTACGTTAGAACTAATATGTTGACTAAAGCTTTCACTAATTACTCTTGGATAAGAAGATATTATACGATTTAACCCAATAATTATTGAATAATGATCAACTCCTAACTCTTTTAATAAAATAGGAATTAATTTTTTTTCTAAATTCAACATTGATTTTAAAATATGAGCATTTTCAATAGATTGTTGACGTTCATCTAATGCTATTTTTTGTCCTTCTTGTATTATTTCTTTAGATTCCTTTGTAAGATTATCATTATCATTATAATTATTCATAATTTTTTATATCATTGGTATTTTACTTTATACTTATTATACTTATATATAATAAAAATATAAATAAAATTTTATGATTATAATAATTTCATTAGACTTTATAATTGATTCATTATGATAAAACAAAAAGAAGAAATTAAAATTTTATCTAATAAAATTAATAACATTCGAAAAATATTAAATATAGAAAAAATACAAAAATCTTTTAAAGAAGAACAAAATAAAATGTTAGATCCAAATTTTTGGAAAAAAAATAAAAAAAATTCACAACATGTAGAACATATAAATAATATGAAAATAAATCTTGAAAAATTTTCAATTTTAAAAGATTTATTAGAAAATTTAAAAATAATACAAATTTTTTCTAAAGAAGAAAATTTAGATAAAGAATTTAATGAAAATTTACATAAAATAAAAAAATTAATTTCAGATCTAGAATTAGAAAATATCTTTTATTCAAAAGAAGATTATTTAAATGCTATATTAAAAATTTGTTCTGGTGCAGGTGGGACTGAAAGTTGTGAATGGACAGCTATGTTAATGAGAATGTATATTATGTGGGCAGAAAAAAAAAATTTTTTAATCAAAAAAATTAACCAATTATCTGGAGATGTTACTGGGATTAAATCCATTACCTTAGAAATAAAAGGACGTTATGCATTTGGATATTTAAATGGAGAAAATGGCGTACATAGATTAATAAGAATCTCCCCTTTTGATAGTAATTCAAAAAGACATACTTCATTTTCTTCTGTATATGTTTATCCAATTATAAATAATAATATCAATATTAAAATTAAAAATTCAGATATTCAATGGAATACTTATCGTTCAAGTGGTGCCGGAGGACAAAATGTTAATAAAGTTGAAACTGGAGTTAGATTACGACATATCCCTACAGGTATTATCATAGAAAATACTGAATCTAGATCTCAAATACAAAATAGAAAAAAAGCATTACAATTATTAAAATATAAATTATTAGAAATAGAAATAATTAAAAATAATAAAAAACAAGAAAAAATACAATCTAATAAAAAAAAAATAGAATGGGGATCTCAAATAAGAAACTATATTATGCATCCGTATAAATTAGTAAAAGATTTGAGGACAAATTATCAAACTAGCAATATACAATCTGTTATGAACGGAGAAATAGATATTTTTCTAAGAAAATATTTAATTTTTAAAAAAAGTATTTTTTATAAAAAAAATTTGAGTTGAATAATTAATAATGAAATACGGGAAAAATAAAAAAATTGTTATAGCTGTAGATGGACTTTCATCATCTGGAAAAAGTACTTTATCCAAAAAAATTTCAGAAAAATTCCAATATAAATATATAGATACTGGATCTATTTATAGAATAATTACTTTATTAGCAATTCGTAAGAATATTTTTAATAGTGATTTATGGAATATAAAAAATTTTATTTCTTCCATATCCATAGAAGAAATAAATAATTTAAATGTTATTTTAAATAAAAAAAATATAAAGTCTAAAATTAGATCAATCGAGGTAACTAATAAAGTTCCATTTATCTCTAGAATTCCTGAGATTAGAAAAAAATTAATTTCTATACAAAGAAATATGATAAAAAAAGAAAAAAATGGAGTAATAGTAGATGGAAGAGATATTGGAAATTGTGTATTTCCGAAATCAGAATTAAAATTTTTTATTAAAGGATCTATAGATATTCGTTCTTATAGAAGATATAAAGATCTACTTAATAATAAAACAGAAAAAAATAAAAATATTTCTTATGAAGAAGTAAAAAAAAAAATATTATTTAGAGATGAAATGGATATAAATAGAAAAATTTCTCCATTAAAAAAATCTATCAATCATATAGAAATAAATAATAACAATTATTCTATAGATGTACCATTAAATTTAATTTATAAAATTATAAAAAAAAAATTTTATGAAACTTCTAAATAAAAAAATTGCTTTAATAACTGGAGGATCAGGAGATATAGGACAATCTATAATAAAAACTTTTATCCATAATGGTGCTAAAGTTATTTTTACATATCTTTCTTCAGAAGAAGAATCAAAAAAATTAGAAAAAAAATTTAAAGAATTAGCAAAAGGATATAAAGTGGATGTATCGAATAAAAATTCTTGTAAAATATTTTTAAAAGAAATATTACATAAATATCCAAATATAGATATATTGGTAAATAATGTTGGAATTGTAAAAGATTCTTTTTTAATAAGAATGTCTGATGATAAATGGGATGAAGTAATTCAAACAAATCTTTATTCTGTTTTTCAGATTACTAAAAATGTAATTTATTATTCAATGATTAGACAAAAAAAAGGAAATATAATTAATATGAGTTCTGTAATTGGGATAACAGGTAATATAGGACAATCTAATTATGCTGCATCTAAAGCCGGAATAATTGGATTTACTAAATCAATAGCTAAAGAATTTGGAAAAAAAAATATTCGTTGTAATGCTATCGCTCCTGGATATATATCCACAAGAATGAATTCTAATTTAGACTATAAAACAAAAGCTAATTGGATTAATAAAATTCCATTAGGAAGATCGGGAAGTCCAAAAGAAGTATCCAATTGTGTTTTATTCTTAGCATCAGAACTTTCTAGTTATATTACAGGGACTACATTAAATGTAAATGGAGGTATGATTTAGAAAAAATATTTATTTAATAATGATTTATTCAAATAAAAAAGTAGTACAAATTTTAGGTGAAATTTTTCAAAAAAAATTAATTTTTAATATAATAATATCACCTGGATCTAGAAATGCTCCAATCATTATTCATTTTACACAAAATAAAATATTTAATACTTATAGCATAATAGATGAAAGATGTGCGGGTTTTTTTGCATTAGGAATGGCACAAAAATTAAAACAACCAGTAGTAATTAATTGTACTTCTGGATCATCAGTCGTTAATTATTATCCTTCAATAACAGAAGCTTTTTATCAAAAAATTCCAATTATTATTGTTACTGCAGATCGTCCTAATAAAAAAATAAATATATTAGAAGGACAAACCATTCACCAAGAAAATATTTTTAAAAATCATGTAGTATCATTTTCACAATTAACAGAAGATGAATCTAAAATTGGAATATGGTATAATAATAATCTAATTAATGAATCTATAAATAAATGTATTTTAACTAGTCAACCAGTACATATTAATATTCCTTTTTCTGAACCACTTTATGAGATTACCAATTCATTACAAGTGGAAATAAAAAATATTAAAATTTTTCCCACTAAAAAATATATAAAAAAACATCTTTTTTATAAAGAAAAAAAAATATGGAATAATTGTAAAAAAAAAATGATCCTATTAGGATTAAATAATTATTATAATAACATTAAAAAATTAAAACAAATTTTAGAAAAAATTTGTTTAGATCCATCTATTATAATTTTTTCAGAATCTACATCTCATATCAATGGTGATATGTTTTTTTCTAATATAGATCAAATATTTTACTCTATGGATTTAAAAAAATGGAAAAAATTTAAACCTACTATTTTAATTACTTTTGGAATAAACATCATCTCTAAAAGAATTAGATCATTTTTAAGAAATTCCCCCCCTAAATATCATTGGCATATTGGAGATAATTATGAAAAATATCCAGATACTTATTATAAATTAAATACCTATTGGTCAATAGATCCAGAATTATTTTTTAAAATAATTATTAATGATAATTTTATATATTCTAATTATAGAAAAAGTTGGATAAACTTTATAAAAGTTAAAATGAATAAACAAGAAAAATTTTTAAAAAATGAAAATAAATTTTCAGATTTAAAAGTAATTTTTTTTATTTTTTCTAAAATTCCAAAAAATTCTATTTTACATTTAGGAAATAGTATGATTATTAGATATTATCAATTTTTTAATAAAAAAAAAACCATATCTTATTGCAATAGAGGAACTTCAGGAATTGAAGGTAGTGTGTCAACTGCTATAGGATATTCTATTCTTAGTAAAAAAACTGTTACATTAATAATTGGAGATATAAGTTTTTTTTATGATAGCAATGCTTTATGGAATAATTATACTCCTAATAATTTTAGAATTATACTTATCAATAATGGAAAAGGAAATATATTTGATATTGTTTCAAATAAAAAATTTTCTAGTAAAACCAATAATTTTTTTAAAACTAAACATACACTATCTGCAAAAAATATATGTAAAATGTACAATTGGAATTATATAAATGTATGTGATCAAAAAAATTTAGAAAAAAATTTAATTTTTTTTTGGAAAAAAACTAATAATCCGTTTTTATTAGAAATCAATACTAAAAAATGTAATAATACAAATATTTTTAAAAAATTTTTATACTATACTAGTAAATAGATATAAACTAATAAAACCAATAAAAATAAATAACATCCCAAAAAACTTTAATTCTAGCTAAAATTTCTCTTAAATACATTTTAATATTGAAAGACGTCCCTAACGCATTAAATCCGGTAATATCTAATCCAATACAATTTCCGATAAAAATTGCTCTTTCATTATGAAATTTTTGAGATATTATTGTAAATTTTTTTTGATGAAAATTTTTATAAATCATCATTATAGAATTAATAGTATTTATTCCATACAAATCTTCATATATAAAATTATAAGGGATCCCTCTTTTTATTAATTCTTCTTTCATCATTTCAGGTTCATTATAATTTTTATTTCTATTATCTCCACTAACAATAATATATCTTATTTTTTTGCTTTTAAAAAGCATTTCGACCGCTTCTATTCTAGATTTAAAATAAAAATTAATTTTTTTGTCTCTATTTGAATATTTCGATGTTCCTAAAACTACCCCATAAGTATTATATGGAATTATTTTTACAGAATCATAATTTTTTTTAAAAGCAAAAATACTTATTCCAACAGAACAAAAAAATACAATCATCGAAACTAAAATAAAAAAATATATGTTATTTTTTTCATTTTTTCAATATATTTTTAACGATCTATCACACTATCACAGACTATTTTTATTAATAAAAATTATTCATTTACTTAGATATATAATGATATTACTATTCTATTATTTTCAAATTTTATTTTTACTTTTTATCTTTTTCAGAATATGAAATATCATCTATCAATAAATTAGATTTAAATAAAAAAGAAATTATATTTCTATTTATGTTATAAATCCTTTCTTCAAATAAATCAAAAGCATTTTGTTTGTATACAATTAGAGGATCTTTTTGTTCAAAAACTGCATTTTGAACTGAGAATCGTAAATTCTCCATTTCTTTCAAATGATCTTTCCAATTATTATCTAAAAAAAATAATATAACTTTTTTTTCAAAAACGGAAAATATTGATTTACTTTTATCCTTATAAATTTCTTTTACATTATAAATACAACTTATATCTTTATTTCCATCGGAAAAAGTTATTCTTAACTGAGATAATTGTAATTTCTTATTAAGATCATAATTTATAATTGGATCTATATATTTATAAAATAAATCTTTTTTTTTTTTATTATAATATTTTATTAAAAAATCATGATATTTTTTAATATAATTAATTTCATTAGATAAACGAAATACTTTTTTATGAATGGAAAATTCGAATCCAAAAATTTGGTATAATTCAAATTCTAAATTTTTAGAATCTTTTAAAGAATACTTATTTTTTAAATTATTAAAGGAAATTATCAATTTTAATAATGAATATATCATATTAGATATATCTAATGTTAACATTCTTCCATATAATGCATTTCTTCTTTTTTTATAAATAAACTCTCTTTGTTTATTAATAACATCATCATAATCTAATAAACGTTTTCTAATAAAAAAATTATTATCTTCAATTTTTTTCTGAGCATTCTCAATGGATTTTGTTAATAAAGGATGTTGTATTACATCACCTACCTTATGTCCAAATTTATCCATTAAATTAGATAATTTTTCCGAATCAAAAAATAAACGTATTAAACTATCTTCTAAAGAAATATAAAATTGACTAGTTCCGGGATCACCTTGTCTTCCTGATCGTCCTCTTAATTGATTATCTACTCTTCTTGAATCATGCCTTTCTGTTCCTAATACTGCTAATCCACCATTATTTATTACCTCTTTTGATAATTTTATATCTGTACCTCTACCCGCCATATTAGTAGCAATTGTTACAGCTCCTGATAATCCAGCTTTTCCTATAATTTCAGCCTCTTTTTCATGCAATTTGGCATTTAATACATTATGAGAAATTTTTCTAAATTTTAGAGTTCTGCTTAATAATTCTGAAATTTCAACTGAAGTAGTACCTACAAGAACTGGACGATTTTCATTCTTAGATAAAGAAATAATTTTTTCAATAATAAAATTATATTTTTCTCTCTTTGTTTTTAAAACAACATCTTGTAAATCTATTCTTTTTAAAGGTTTATGAGTTGGAACTACTACTACGTCTAATTTATATAAATACCAAAATTCTCCAGACTCTGTTTCTGCAGTTCCAGTCATTCCTGATATTTTTTTATACATCCTAAAATAATTTTGCAAAGTTATAGTAGCAAAAATTTGACTAGAACTTTCTATAGGTACATTTTCTTTAGCTTCTATAGCTTGATGTAATCCATCAGAATATCGTCTACCCTCTAACATTCTACCGGTTTGTTCATCTACGATTTTTATACAATTATTTAAAACAACATAATCTATATCTTTTTCAAATAAAGTATATGCTTTTAAAAGTTGATTAATAGTATGAATTTTTTGCGATTTAAAAGAAAAATTATTTAATAATTTTTCTTTTTCTTTGATTTCATATTCTTTCGGTAATCTTCTTTTTTCTATTTCTAATAATTCTAAATTTAGATCAGGAAAAATAAAAAATTTTTCATCTTCCATTTCTATAGATAGAAATTCAATTCCTTTATCTGTTAATTCTACAGTATTATTTTTTTCATCAATTACGAAATATAAATCTTTATCTACTTGAGATATATCTCTTCCATAATCTTGGATATACTGAATTTCAATATTTTGTAAAATAGATCGTATATTTTTTTGACTCAAAAACTTAATTAATGATTTCTTTTTAGGTAAACCACGATAAGCTTGAAATAATTTTAATCCTCCTATTTCATTTTCTCCTTTTTCTATTAAATTTTTAGATTGTTGTAAAAAATAGTTTACTATTAAATTCTGTTTTTCTACCATTATCTTTACTTTTTTTTGAAAAAAAGTAAATTCTTTTTTATTATCTTTTAATGATTTAACACGACCTGATATTATTAATGGAGTTCTTGCTTCATCTATTAATACAGAATCTATTTCATCTATGATAGCGTAATTCAATTCTCTTTGAACTAATTCATTTTTATCATTAGCCATATTATCTCTGAGATAATCAAATCCAAATTCATTATTAGTACCATAAGTAATATCTGCCAAATAAGCTCTTTTACGCCTTTTTATATCAGTAGATAAATAATTATCAATACAATCTACTTTTAATCCATGAAACTCCATTAATGGGGCCATCCATTGAGCATCTCTTTTAGATAAATAGTTATTTACAGTTACAATATGGACACCTTTTCCTGATAAAGCATTTAAATAAGCAGATAAAGTAGCAACTAATGTTTTTCCTTCGCCAGTAGCCATTTCCGCTATTTTTCCTTGGTGTAAAATTACTCCTCCAATTAATTGGACATCATAATGCACCATATTCCAAACTATATTTTTACCATGAATTATCCATTTATTTTTCCAAACTGCTTTATCTCCATCTAAATAAACATATGATCTTCTTTTTGAAAGATCATTATCAAACGAAACGGCTTTAACTATAAGTTGTTTATTTTCTTTAAATCTTCTAGCAGTTTCTTTAATAATTGCAAAAGATTTTGGTAAAATATCTAGTAAAATTTTTTGTTCTGTTTGATATATCTCTTTTGAGAATTTTTCATTATAATAATAAATTTCCTTAAAAAAAGGAACAGAATAAAAATCTTTTTTTTTCTTATAAAAGAAATCCTTTCTTTTTTTAGAAAACTCTTCAATAGATTTTTTTACAAAATCTTTTAATAAAAATGTTTCATTTCTTAAATTATCATCAGATAATAAACGAATAGATTTAGATATTTTTTTTATTTTATCTAAAAAAGATCTGATTTTAATCAGATCTTTTTCATTTTTATTTAAAAAAAATTTATTTAATAATTTTTTAAAAAAATTCATTAAATTTCTACAAGCTAAGTATAAAAATAATTCATATTCATTTTCATTTAATTAATTAAATTTCATATTCATCTCTATTCCAATAAAAGTCTTCATCATCCCTTGGATAATCTGCCCATATGTCTTCTATTGATTCAAAAACCTCCCCATCACCATTTTCTAATTGTTGTAGATTTTCTACTACTTCTAAAGGGGCACCAGTACGAATAGCAAAATCAATTAGTTCTTCTTTTGTAGCTGGCCATGGGGCATCCTCTAAATGAGAGGCTAATTCTAAAGTCCAATACATAAATAATTACAATGTTTTAAAAATAATGAAAGTAACATCTCATTTTATATACGAACCTTTTCATAAAATTACAATATAAAAATAGTGAATTTAAATTACAAATAATATGAAAAAATTTCTAAAAATTGTTTTTATAGGATCAAATAGTTTTTCTTTATTCCCATTAATAGAATTATATATTAAAAGATACAATATTATAGGAATAATAACTAATCCAGATAATAATTTTAATAAAAATAAATCTTATTCTATTATAAAACAATATGCACTAAAAAAAAATATTCCTTTTCTACAACCTAAAAATTTTTTAGATCCTTTTTTTTTAGAAAAATTAAAAAAATGGAATTCAGATATACAAATAGTTGTTTCTTTTAAAATTTTGCCAAAAGAAATATGGAATCTTCCAAAATTAGGAACTATAAATTTACATCCATCTTTATTACCCCAATATAGAGGTGCAGCACCTATTAATTGGGCCATTATAAATGGAGAAAAAAAAACAGGATTAACTGTTTTTTTTATAGAAAAAAAAATAGATTCCGGAAAAATAATTATCCAAAAAGAAGTAGAAATAAAAAAATTTGAAACAGCAGGACAATTAGAAAAAAGATTAAGAAAACTTAGTGGAACTATCATTATAGATAGTATAAATAAAATTCTAAATAGAAACAATTCAAAATATATTATTCAAAATAGTATAAAAAATGATATAATAAAATATGCACCTAAAATATTTTCAAAAGATTGTAAAATATTATGGAATCAATCTATAGATGATATTTATAATAAAATAAGAGGATTAAGTCCAAGACCTACTGCATGGACATTATTACATTTCGATATAAAAAAAATTGTAAGATTAAAAATTTTTTTAGTTAAAAAAAAAATAAAAAATCATTCTTATCCAATAGGATTGGTATTAATTAATTTAAAAAAAAAAGAAATGTATATTTCAGTTAAAAAAGGATTTATAAATATTATAAAATGTCAAATAGAGGGTAAAAAAAAAATGAATGTAAAAAATTTTATTAATGGTATAAAAAAAATAAAAAATCTATTTGTTAGATAATTAATTATATTTGTCTATTGTCTTGTTAATTAATTAAAAATAATATGTATGAATAAAACCGAATTAATTAATTCAATAGCTGAAAAAACTGGAATAACAAAAATAAAAGCAAAAAATTTTACAGATGCATTTATTCAAACAGTCATTGAATCTCTAAAAAAAGGTGATAAAGTATCATTAGTAGGATTTGGAACATTTTCCGTGGTAGAAAGAAATCCTAGAAATGGAATTAATCCTAAAACAGGAAAAAAAATATATATTCCAAGAAAAAAAGTAGCTAAATTTAAAATAGGAACAGAGTTAACAAAATTATAAAAATTATCACTATAAATAAATTTAAGGAGATAACTGTTTTACTATCCAAATTTTATCTTCTTTTAACTGATAAACCAATCGGTTATGCAATCGATTGGGTTGTCCTTGCCAAAATTCAATCTTATATGGACTAACTATATATCCCCCCCAATAAAATGGCCTTGTTATTTTTTTATTTTTAAAAAAAAAACTCCATTTTTTATATTTTTTTTCTAAAAAATCTTTATTAAGAATAAAAGTACTCTGTCTAGAAGACCAACTACTAAGTTGGTTTTCTATTGGTCTTTTATCAAAATATTCGTTAGATTTTTTTATTTTTAATTTAGATGTTACTCCTTTAATAATTATTTGTCTATCTGTTCTATTCCAAAAGAATGATAGACATACTTTTGGAAAATTTTTAATTGAAATTCCTTTAGAACTTAAATAATTTGTATAGAAAATAAAGCCATTTTTAGAATATTCTTTCAACAAAACTATTCTAGTTTCTGGTCCTCCATCTTTTCCTATAGTAGAAAGAGACATTGCATTAACTTCTTGATTTATATTATTTTTTTTTTGAATTAAAATCTCATTTTGAAACCAATCATCAAATAAATAAAATGGATTATCAGGAATTTTATTAAATACATTTCTTTTTTTGTAATTTTTCCTTAACCTACTTAAATCAGTAATCATACATAAATAAAAAAATTATACTAAATTTAAATAATAGTTTTAAAAATTAAAAAATACATATCCATTTAATTTAATTATGGCGTGATAGCTCAGATAGGTTAGAGCGTTGGATTCATAACCCAGAGGTCGGGGGTTCAACTCCCCCTCACGCTATTTTTTTTTAATTATAATAATAGTTAAAGTAGTAAAATAAATAATATGAAAATATCATTTAATTGGATTAAAGAATATATATCTTTTACTAATATTAATATTGACGAAAATCAAATATCTGAAATATTAACAGATATTGGAATGAACGTAAAAAATACCTATGTAAATTCTAATACAAAAGATTTTATTTTCGAAATAGAAATAATTCCTAATAGAAATGATATTATAAGTCATTATGGAATAGCAAAAGATTTATATGCAGCATTAATATTTAGAGGATATAATGTTTTTTTAAAAAAATTAAACATAAATAAACCTAAAAAATATTCTGAAAATAAAATATCTATTATTTTAAAAGATGATCACAAAAGATGTATAAGATATTCTGGAATGTCTATTTTTCAAATAAAAATAGATACTTCCCCTAGTTGGTTAATATCTAAATTAAATTCTTTAGGAATAAAAAGTGTTAATAATATAGTAGATATTATAAATTTTGTGATTTATGAATTAGGAATTCCTTTTCATCTATTTAATTTAGATAAAATAGATGGGAAAAAAATTTTTATAAAAAATTTAGATCGAAAAAATAAATTTTTATCTATTCCTAATAATATTAATAAATTATATAACAACGATTTAATAATATATGATAATAAAAATATATTATCTTTATCAGGAATAATAAATAATAATAAATACGAAATTATCAATCAAGATATTAAAAATATTTTTATCGGATGTATTTCTTTAAATTCAACGTATGTAAAAATTTTTAAAAAAAAATATTCAATCTCTTCTTCTGATCATCCACTTTTTCTTTTAGAAAAAGGAATAGATCCTAATAAAATAATATTTGCATTACATAGGTTATATTACCTTATAAAAAATTTTTTGAATAAAAATATTACTGTATCTAAAATAATAGATATTTATCCTTATCCAATTAATCAACTGACTTTAAAGTTAAATTATAATAATATTACAAATATTATCGGAGAAAAAATTCAAGAAAAAAATATAAAAAAAATATTATTATTATTAGATATACATATAATTAAAGAATATAAAAATTACATATTAGTTTCTATTCCAACTAGTAGAACAGATATTAAAAGAGAAATTGATTTAATAGAAGAAATATTACGAATTTATGGAATAAATAATATTAAAATAAATGATAAAATTAATATTGTTTTAGCTCCTAAAATTTACTATCAAGAAGAATATAAAATTCAACAGTTGATATCAGAACAATTAATTAATTATGGATTTCAAGAAATTATATCTTCAACAATAAGAAATTATAATAAAAAAGAATTATTGATAAATTCTTTTTTCAAAAGAGAAAAAATTTCTATTATTAATTCCGACAATAATAAAATAATGCGTAATAATTTATTGTTCGGAATTATAGACTGTATCAATTATAATTATAATCATAATAGAATAAATATAAAAGATAATATAAAAATATTCGAAATAGGAAAAATATATTATAAAAAAAATGGATTTTTTTTAGAAAAAACATATTTAGGAATATCTATATCAAAAATCAATATAAAAAATAATCAATCAAATATTTTATACTTTTTATATTTTAAAGGAATTATTGAGCAAATACTTCAAAAAATGGGAATTAATAATTATATACAATATATTTGTGATAATCCTTTATTAGAAAATAATATATCTTTTCTTTATAAAAAAAAAGAATTAGTGTCTCTTGGAAAAGTCAAAAAAAATTATAGTAAAAATCATAAAATATTTTATGCTCAATTAAATTGGAATTATTTAATTCATATTATTCAAAAAAATAAATTTATATATCATCCATTATCTAAATATCCTATTTCAAGAAGGGATTTATCCTTTTTAATAAATAAAAATATTACATTTGAAGAATTAAATCAATCAATAAATAATCAAAAAAATAATTTAATTAAAGAATATAGAATATATGATATATATGAGGATAAAATTTTTTTAGAAAAAAAATCTTATACTGTTAGTTTTTTTTTTGAGAGTAGTAATAAAACATTAAAAAATGAAATTATCAATCATTCAATGAATTTAATTGAAAATTTTTTGGAAAAAAAATTTAATGCTATAATAAGAAAAAATGTTAATTATTAGATATTCTATTTAAAATATTTTTTAATCCAGTTTCTTTTTCTATCAATTTAGATATTTCTTTTATATGTATTCTTTGTTGATTCATATTATCCCTATATCTTACTGTTACAGTATTTGTATTTTTAGTTAGATAATCTACAGTAAAACAAAGTGGAGTTCCTATAGCATCTTGTCTTCGATATAATTTACCTATAGTTCCTTTATTATCATAAATCATTGGATAATGAATTTTCATATTGTTAAATATATTTTTTGCAATATCAGGTATGCCATCTTTATTTACCAATGGTAGAATAGCAGCTTTTATTGGAGATAAGAAAGAAGGTAGTTTTAAAACTACTCTAGTTTTTCCATTCTTTAGAATTTCTTTTTTTAAAGAAGAAAAAAGTATGGCAAGAAAAATTCTATCTAATCCTAAAGAAGTTTCTATCACATAAGGAATAATAGTTTTTCCATTTACTTCAGATATCCCTAATTTTTTTTTAGAAAAAAGTTCATGTTGTTTTATATCAAAATCTCTTCTGGAATGAATACCTTCTAATTCTTTAAATCCAAAAGGAAAATCAAATTCTATATCCATTCCGATACTAGCATAATGAGCCAAACTATCATGATTAAATAATTTATATTTTTCTTTCCCTAAGTTTAATTCAAAATGCCATTTTAAACGATAATTTTTCCAGTATTCATACCATAATTTTTCTTCTTCTTTTTTAGGATAAATAAAAAATTGTAATTCCATTTGTTCAAATTCTCTTAATCTGAACAAAAATTGTCTTGCTGTTATTTCGTTTCTAAACGATTTTCCTATTTGAGCAATTCCAAATGGAATTTTAAATCTATTTGTTATTCTAACATTTTGAAAATTACAAAAACTACCTTGTGCAGTTTCTGGACGTAAAAATAAATTTTTAAAATTTTTAATTTCAAACATCATATTAAAATACCGAATATTTGTCCAATCTTTAGTTTTGGTTAATGGATCACATATATTTAACTCATCAATTATTTTTTTTATTCCTAATAAATCTTTTTTTTTCAAAAATTTTAATAAACGTGAAACAATCTTATTCCTTTCATCAGGATTTTTTTTGAAATATTTTTTTACATGATTCATAATTAATAAATCCGGACGATATCTTTTTTTAGATGTTTTATTATCGATTAATAATTCATTAAATTTACTAGCGTGTTTAGAAGCCTTCCATACGTTGGGATGCATTAATATAGAAGAATCCATTCCTACTATATTATCATTAATTTGTACCATTGATTTCCACCAATATTCTTTGATATTATTTTTTAATTCGACTCCATATTGGCCATAATCAAAAATTGCATTTATTCCTCCATAAATTTCACTAGAAGGAAAAATAAATCCATTATTTTTAGAATGAGATATTAAAAATTCCAATAATTTTTTTTTCATAGATTATTATAATGAATACAAATATTTTTCTAAATCTAATGCAGCCATACATCCACTTCCAGCAGATGTTATAGCTTGTCTATAATCAGGATCTTGTACATCACCAGCGGCAAATATACCTGGATTACTTGTTAAAGTTTTTCCCTTTTCTACAACAATAAATCCTTTTTCAGTTAAATCTATTTGATTTTTAAAAATTTTTGTATTTGGATAAAATCCTATAGCAATAAATAAACCGTTAATCATTTTAGTTTCATATTTCTTATCTTGATTATTGAAAAATTTAATTCCTTCTAAAAAATTTTTTCCCATAATTTCTACAATAGTAGATTGAAATAAAACATTTATATTTTTTTTTTTATAAATTCTATGTTGTAATATTTTTGATCCTTTAAAATAATTTTTTCTTACTAAAATATAAACATTATTACATATTTTAGCTAAATAATTAGCTTCCTCTAATGCAGTATCACCTCCTCCTACTATTGCTACATTTTTATTTTTATAAAAAAAACCATCACAAGTAGCACATAAAGAAACTCCTGATCCTAATAATTTTTTTTCATTTTTTATTCCCAAAAAATTAGGAGTAGACCCCGTAGCGATAATAACACCTTGACTTTTTAAAACATTTTTATTTTTTTTGCCAAAAAAAATTTTATGAATTCCACCTTTTTTTTCTGAAAATAAAACACTAGTAACGGATTCATTTAATATCTTTACATCAAAACGTGTTATTTGTTTTTTGCAATTATCCATTAATTCAACACCGTCTATTCCATTTGGAAAACCTAGATAATTATCAACCCTATTAGTAGTTGTTAGTTGACCACCTGGTAATTTTCCTGATAAAATTATAGGATTTAAATCTGATCTAGCTGCATAAATAGATGCAGAATATCCTGCTGGGCCTGATCCAATAATAATACATTTATATATTTTCTTAAGATCTATTTTATACATTTTTTATAAATTATTGATTTTATTATTACATAATTAAATTAATATTATCTATGTATAATAATACATTTAATTTTTTTATAAGAAAAAACCTCATTTTAAAAAGAATAAATCGAAAAATATTTATTTTTTGTATAAAAAGAAAAAAATTTTTTTCCTTTAAAAAAGAAGAAGTTGTCAGACAACATATTCTTTTTATACTAAAAAATATAAAAAATTATAAAGATTCAGATATTTTAGTAGAAAGTTCAATACGGATCAATAATTCCTTAAATCTAAGATTAGATATCTTAGTTTTTTTTAAAAAAAAACCACATATATTAATTGAGTGTAAATCACCTAATATAGTCATAACACAAAAAACATTTGATCAAATTTCTGCTTATAACAAATTTGTCAAGTCTAATTATTTAATGATCAGTAATGGAATTAAAAATTTTATTTTCAAAAAAAATAAACAGAAAAAAAAATTTTATTTTATAAGATATATTCCTTAAATAGATAAAAAAATTATATTTAATTCTATTAATTAATAGAATGCATGTATACGATAAGTTCTACTAATTTATTTGAATAACCAAATTCATTATCGTACCATGATATAACTTTTAAAAAATTAGAATTTAACATAATACTAGCATTAGCATCGAAAATAGATATTCTTTTATCACCTATAAAATCTGTTGAGACTACTGGATCTTCTGTATAACCTAATATACCATTTAAATAACTATTAGCTGCTATTTTCATTGAATTTTTTATTTGATCATAATCAGTATTTTTTTTTAGACATACGGTAAAATCTAAAACTGATCCATTAGATACAGGGACTCTAAAAGCCATACCAGTTAATTTTCCATTTAAGCTAGGTATTATTTTTCCTACAGCATTCGCTGCACCAGTAGATGAAGGTATGATATTAATTAATGATGATCTACCCGATCTCCAATCTTTATTGGATATAGAGTCAACAACTTTTTGAGTTGCAGTACTAGCATGAATAGTAGTCATTAATCCTTTTAATATCCCAAAATTATCATTTAATACTTTAACTATGGGGGATAAACAATTTGTAGTGCAAGATGCATTAGATACAATTATATCATTTCTATTCATTTTATTATTATTGACCCCCATTACAAACATTGGAATATCTCCATCTTTAGGAGGAGCAGATAAAATAACTTTTTCAGCTCCAGATTTTATATGATAATTAGCTAATTCTCTAGTTAAAAAAACACCTGTACAATCTACTACATATTTTACATCCAATTTTCCCCATAATAAATTTTGAGGATCTTTTATATTAGTAACCTTAATTTTTTTTCCATTTATCACTAAAAAATTATCATTCTCAATGAGAATATTTATACAATTAATATTATTGCTATTATGAATAGAATCATATTTTAATATATATGCTAAGTATTCTATAGATATCAAATCATTTATACATACAATTTCAATATCATTCCTATTTATAGCAGATAATAAAACTAATTTTCCTATTCTTCCAATTCCATTAATTCCTATTCTAATAGTAGACATATGATTAATATTTTTATATATTTAATTAAAAATTTTTATAAAATAAATTGATTTATTTATATTTTATTCTTCAATTTTTACAAAAGTCATAAAAGCTGAAGATGGAATTTCAACTTTTCCTAAAGTACGCATCTTCTTTTTTCCTTTTTTTTGTTTATTTAATAACTTTTTTTTTCGAGTTATATCCCCTCCATAACATTTTCCAATAACATCTTTTCTAAAAGATTTTATAGTTTCTCTAGCAATAATTTTTCCGGATACAGAAGCTTGAATGGCGATATCAAATTGATGTCTAGGGATTATATTTAGTAATCTTTTACAAATTTTTTTTGCAAAAAAATTTATATTTTCTTTATGTACTAACATAGATAAAGATTCTATTTTTTCATAATTAATCAATATAATAATCTTTTTCAATTCAACTAATCTATATCCTATAAAACGATAATCAAAAGTAGCATATCCTTTTGATATAGTCTTTAATTTATTATAAAAATCAAAAATAATTTCTGATAATGGAAGTTCAAATATAATTCTAACTTTTCCAGATGAAAGATAATATTGATTGATCATTATCCCTCTTTTTTTCGTGCATAAAGATATTATATTACCAATAAATTCTTTTTTAGTAAAGATTGATATAGTAACGTAAGGTTCTTCTATTTTTTTATATTTTATAGAATCTGAAAAATTTGAAGGATTATTTATAAAAATAATATCATTTTTTATATAAACCTTATAAGATACATTAGGAACAGTAATTATTACAGAAACACCATATTCTCTTTCTAAACGATCTTTAATAATTTCTATATGTAGCATTCCCAAAAATCCACAACGAAATCCATAGCCTAAAGCTGGAGAAGATTCTGGAATAAAATAAATAGAGGGATCATTTAATTTCAATTTTTCCATAGAATTTCGTAAATCTTCATATTTATCAGTATTTAATGGATAAATACTTGCAAAAACCATAGGCTTAATTTCTTCAATTTTTTGAATAAAATTTTTAGCTGGACAATCAAAATCTGTTATAGTATCTCCTACTTTTAATCCAAAATTTTTTTTTATTCCAGAAATAATATATCCAACATCTCCTGTACTTATTTTATTTTTAGGAATATATTTTAATTTAAGATTACCTATTTCATGAGCGTAAAAAAATTTACCTGTAGACATGAGTTTTAATTTTTGCCCTTTTTTTATAATACCATTTTTTATTCTAAAAAAAATTTCAATACCTTTAAAAGGATTATATATAGAATCAAATATAATAGCTTGCAATGGATTTTTTGAGTTACCTGTTGGATAAGGTATTTTTTCAATAATTCTATTTAATATATTTTTTACACCTAATCCGGTTTTTGCACTAACCGTTATTATTTCATCTGTTTTACATTTTGTTAAATCGATTATATCTTCTATAATTTTTTTATAAAAAAATTTTTCAGATAAATCAATCTTATTCAAAACTGGAATAATAGTGAGATTATTTTTTAATGCTAAAGATAAATTGGATACAGTTTGTGCTTGTATTCCTTTCGTACAGTCAACAACTAATAATGCTCCTTCACAAGAATAAATAGATCTTCTAACTTCATAAGAAAAATCTACATGGCCCGGGGTATCAATCAAATTTAAAATATAATTTTTTCTTTTATATTGATAATTCATTTGCACTGCGTGACTTTTTATAGTTATCCCCCTTTCTCGCTCTAAATCCATATCATCTAATAACTGATCTTTATTTTTTTTTACAATTGTATTTGTCAATTCTAAAAATCTATCTGCTAATGTACTTTTACCATGATCTATATGAGCAATAATACAGAAATTACGAATATAATGAATCATAAATAATGAAATTTTTTTAATAAAAAATTAAAACAATAGTTCAGTAACCCTGATGGGATTCGAACCCATATCATAGGAATCGGAATCCTATATTCTATCCTAATTTGAACTACAAGGTTTATAAAAAACTCTTTTTAGTATCCTTTAATATTTAATTAAATAAATTCATTGTTTTTTGCAATCCTTTTGTTACAAAAGAAAATATTATTTTTATACTTATATTGGATTTTGAAAATAAAAAATTTATTTCTTCATTTTTCCAATTATTTAATACATGATTTTTAATATTTTTACTATTGTTTATCCCAAACCTAAGTCTGGCATAATTAGATGTTCTAATTTCTTTTTCAATACTTTTTAATCCATTATGTCCACCATTTCCTCCCTTTTGTCTTAGTCTAAAGATTCCAAATTTAAGATAAATATCATCAGATAAAATTAGAACATTTTTTAATAATATTTTTTCTTTTATTATCCAATATTTTACAGATTTTCCACTAAAGTTAACATAAGTAGTAGGTTTTAAAAAAAAAATAAATTTATTATCATAATTAAGTTTAGAAATATAACCCAATTTTTTTTCAGAAAAATATAATGAATATTTATTTGCAATTTGATCTAGAATGAGAAATCCAAAATTGTGTCTTGTTTTTTTATAAATTATTCCTGGATTTCCTAATCCTACTATTAAAAATTTATTATCCATTTATATTATAATGAATCATGCAATATCTTGTCAACCATTACACCAATTCCTTCTGGAGAATCTACCATATAAGCTCCATTTTTTCTCATAATATCTATTTTAGATTGTGCAGTTTCTATTTGTTTTTCTATAATTGCCCCCGCATGGCCCATAGTTCTTCCTTTAGGGGCTGTTTTCCCAGCTATAAATCCGATTATTGGTTTTACATTATTTTTACTACGCATATAATTAATTGCTTCAATTTCTAATTGTCCACCTATTTCTCCAATTAAAACAATGCATTCTGTTTCAGAATCTTTTAAAAATAGATCTAAAGTTTCTTTAATACTTATTCCCACAATAGAATCTCCTCCTATTCCAATAGCAGTAGAAATTCCATATCCTTTTTGTATAATTTGATTTGCTGCTTCATAAGTTAAAGTTCCTGATCGAGAAATTATTCCAATATTCCCTTGTTTTCTAAAAATAGAATTTGGCATAATTCCTACTTTTGATTTACCTGGCGAAATAATTCCTGGACAATTAGGTCCAATTAAATAACATTTTTTTCCTTTCAAAAATTGTTTAATATATACCATATCTAATACTGGTATACCTTCAGTAATACATACAATTATCCTAATCTTTGAAAAGATAGATTCTATTATTGCATCTGAAGCAAAATTTGATGGTACAAAAATAACACTAACATCTCCATTTGTATTTTTTACTGCATCTTCAACAGAATTAAAAATTGGTTTATTCATTATAGAACCCCCCCCTTTTCCGGGTGTTACACCTCCTACAATATTAGTTCCATAATTAATCATTTGTTCAGTATGGAATTTTCCTTCTTTTCCCGTTATACCTTGTACAATAACTTTAATATTTTTATCAATTAAGATACTCATATCAGATAGAAATTTAAGAAAATCATTAAGATAGTCATTTATTATTTTTTTTTGAAATTTTAGCGATTACTTCAGCTTCTACAACTAATTTTTTATTTACGAATCCCATACCTAATATACGAATTAAGCCGATTTTAATTGGTTCTAATAAATAAATTAAAAATATAATTATATCTCCTGGAATTATTTTTTGTCTAAATTTAACATTATTAATTTTTAATAAATAAGTAGAATACAATTTTGGATTTTCAATTTTATTTAAGAAAAGAATACCTCCAACTTGTGCAATAGCTTCTATTTGTAATACTCCTGGCATTATAGGTTCATTAGGAAAATGTCCAATAAAAAATGGTTCATTTATTGTAACATTTTTTACTCCAATAATATAATCAGTTGATATATCAATAATTTTATCAACTAATAAAAATGGAGGTTTATGAGGTAGAATTTTCATAATATTTTTTATATCAAAAATTGGTTTTGCTTCTAAATCATATTTGTCAATATCCATTAATTCAGATAATCTAATCTGCTTTATAATTTTTTTTAAAAATTCTATAATTATAGATTTATCTAAATTATAAATAATGAATTTTCCTATTATTTTAGTTTTTATTAAAGCTAAGAAAGCAATAAAATCTAATAAAAAATGTTTAGCTATTTCATTTAAATTAAATAATTTTTTAAATATTTTTTTATTCAAAACACAAAAAATTCTAGAATCAGCAATATCTTTAAATTGGCTAATATCTTTTAAAACGGCATTTTGATTATTGATTTTGTTAGATCCAAAATCAACTATAGCGATTATTTCAAATTTATTAGATGGTAAAGCAATTATTTCTACATTATTTTTTTTACTTTTAACAGTAATAACATCTTCAATAAAAAAAATTTTTTTATGAATTTTTTGTTCTATAATTCCTACATTTTCAATAGCTTTTACAAAAATTTTTGATGATCCATCCAAAATAGGAACTTCAATATTATCTAATTCTATAATTATATTATCTATATCCATTCCATAAAGTGCTGCTATAATATGTTCAGTAGTATAAATTTTTATACCATTTTTTTCTAAAATTATTCCATTATTTAATTTTTCTTGAAAAAAATATAAAAAACTAAATTCTATGCTAACATTTTCTTCTAAATCTATTCTTTTAAATAAAAAACCAGTATGTTCTGGAGCTGGATTTAAAATAAGATTCGTTTTTTTTGGTGTATATAAACCAAATCCTTGAAAAAATATTTTTTTTGCAATAGTTTTTTGTTTTTTAACATACTTATTTTTTTTCATTTAAATATTTTTTTATACATATTAAAAAAAATTAAAATTATATATTTTATTAATTTTTTTTTACAGAAATTTTTTTTTTCTAAAAAAATGAATAATTTTAAATATATATTATTTAATTAGAAAAATAATTTTTTCTTAAAAATGAAAAGAACATTTCAACCTTCTAAAAGAAGAAAATTAAACGTACACGGATTTATGAAAAGAATGAGGACAAAAAGTGGACGAGCAATTATAACTAGAAAAAGAAGAAAAAAAAGAAAAAAAATATCAGTTTGTAATTACAAAAAAAGGTAAAATTAATTATTGAATCATAAATGTTTCTTTTTCTCCAATTTTTGGATAATTTTCTCCATTTTTACCAAAAAATTTTTTTCCTTTTAAAGATAAATCCTCATAAGCAAAAAAATTTGATAAATCACCAATATCAACTATCCTAAAATTATAATCTACATCCATTTTTTTATAATTAAAAAATTCTGATTTCATTAATCCTATATCTACTAAAAATTTAGTTTCGTTTTTATTTATTTCTACTTTCCTATATATCTTATCTAAAATAATTTTTTTATTTTGCTTAATATGATAATATAATTTATAATTCTTTTCAATTTCTTTTTCTTTTTTAGAAGAAATAAAATAAAAACTAAAAAGTATAGATAATGTATTATATTTTCTAATAATATTTTTTTGAGCATCTCCAGGATAATTTCCCGCTTCAATAAGTATACATGGATATCCTTTTTCTTGTAAATAATCTCCGGTAGCATTAGGATAATATTTTTCAGAATAAATTCCAATGGATCCAATATTATTAGGTAATATTTTTTTTATTTCTTTATATATTTCATATATAATCCCCATAGATTTTTTTTTTACATTATTAATAATATTTTTTTTATTAGATGGAGATAAAAAAGACAAAATAGCTGGATTAAAATATTTATTATCGACATTATAAATACTTCTTTGATCATGTAAATTAAATAAAATTTTAGGATTATTTTTTTCTATTTCTCTAAATAAAATTTTAATTTCTGGAGATTCTACACGAATAGCATCTCTGTTTAAATCTATACCTATAGCATTTCGTCTTTGAAAAATTTCAGATCCATCAGGATTTAACATAGGAATATATATAATAGTAATATTTTTTTCAAAAAACTTTACCATTTCATGTGTTTCGTAATTTAAAAAAAAATTAAAAATATCAAACATTGATTTTGTTCCAGTTGTTTCATCACCATGCATTTGAGACCAAATCAAAATTTTTATATTTCCTTTTCCCCATTGTATTTTAAATATTTTTCTATGTTCTATTGAATATCCAATAGTGTTAATTGAAATTATTTTCTGATATTTTCTTAATAATTTTACTAAATTAGAATATCTAAAAATTTTAGATTTTTCATTAATATCTGAATTCTTAAATAAATTATATTTTCTATAAATTGATTTTATATTAAAAATAAACATGTTCAATAAAATTTTTATTTTTAAATTTTAGATTAATATAAAAAACATTAATAAAAATTATATAAATAACAATGATTTAAATTATTGAATTTTCATAAAAATAAAAAAAAATATATTTTTGATATTTAATATTATTATATTATATATATGAATGCTATAAAGAATTATTTTAAAATAAATTATGTTGAATCTATTTTATTAGTAATTGCATTTATTACTCTAAATTTTATTAATGTTTTTATAAGAAAATTTCTATTGTCTCTTAACTTATCTGAAAATACTATATTTGCCGTATCATATAGTATTCCTTTTATTATTTTATTCACTTTTATATCTCACCAGGCTAAAAAAAAAAACTTAGTGGTTGATTTATCAATTAGAATATCACCATGGTATGTTTATTTTGTTATATTTTTTATGATGCTAAGTGCTATAATATTAAACGAACATTTATCATCATTAGTTCCAAAAGAAGGACCTATATTAGAAAATATGTATAAAGAAATAGAAGTTGTATTAAAAGAAGAAGTTAAAAATCCAATTCCATTTTTTTCAACTACAGTTTTATTAGCCCCTATATGTGAAGAAATTCTTTTTAGAGGTATTATTTTAAATGGAATGTTAAGAAATAAAATACATCCAATAAAAGCAATAATTTTTTCTTCATTTTTATTTGGATTAACTCATATGAACCCATGGCAACTTTTAGGGGGATTATTTGTTGGAAGTTTTATTGGTTATATTTATTATATAACTAATTCTATTACAGATTGTATTTTATTACATATATTAAATAATTTCATTGCAACAGTTGGGATATTTTATTCATTAGATGATGGGTTAGATTATAATAATTTAGAAAAATTAGACAATAATAATCATGTATATATTTTTTTAATTAGTATACTAATCTTATTAAGTGGATCTTATTTTCTTCTTAAGAAAAGAAAAAATATATTAAAACTAATAAAATAAATTTTATAAAAAATATTTATATATTGAGAAAATCTTCATTAACAATTTTAGGTTGTCATTCGTCTATACCTACTTCAAATAGGTTTAATCCCACATCTCAAATATTAGAAATGAATGGGTCTTATTTTCTTATAGATTGTGGAGAAGGAACTCAGGTGCAATTAAGAAAAGCTAAAATAAAATTTAGTAAAATAATACATATATTTATATCTCATTTACACGGGGATCATTTTTTTGGATTAATAGGACTTTTATCGACGTTTCATTTATTAGGGAGAGAAAAAACAGTAGTTATTTTTGCTCCAAAAGGACTCAAAGAAATTATTAATGTTCATTTTAAATGGTCTTATACTAAATTAAGATATCCTATAAATTATATAGAATTATATTCTAATAAATTAGAAAAAATTTTAGAGAATGAAAAAGTAGAAGTTTTTACTATACCATTAAAACATAGAATTTATACTAATGGATTTTTATTTAAAGAAAAATTAAGTCCTAGAAAATTAAATATTAAAGAAATAAATAAAATATCATCTATTAAAATATCTGATTATAAAAATTTAAAATTAGGAAATGATTTTATTAGTACAAATGGAAAAATAGTTCCTAATTCAAAATTAACTTTAGATCCACCTAAAATATTATCTTATGCATTTTGTTCAGATACGTCTTATCATCCACCTATTATAGAATATATAAAAAATGTAGATTTATTATATCATGAATCTACTTTTCTAAAAATAGAAGAAAATAGAGCTACTAAAACTGGTCATTCTACAGCTAATCAAGCAGCGGATATAGCAAAAAGAGCAAAAGTAAAAAAATTACTTTTAGGTCATTATTCTAATAGATTTCCTAATATAAAAGATTTTGAAAAAGAAGCTAAAAAAATATTTTTTAATACAGAATCTACGGAAAATTTAAAAACATATTATCTATAAATTATTTATTTTAAATAAAAATTTTAATTATTAATTATATTTATATTTATTTTAGGTATTTTTTTTACACGATATCTCAATCTTTTAGATAATAATTTTCTATAAAAATTAGATCTATAATAGATATAATTAACAATACTTTTTTCAGCAAATGGATAAATATTAATATATAATTTTATTATATTGATATTAAAATTAATTTTTATATTAGTTAATGTAATTAAAAAATTATTTATATTATCTCTATTTTCTTCATTTAAAATTTCAGCTATCTCTATAAAAAAAATAGAAGAAAGTTTTTGATATTTGATAATATTTTTTTTATTTTCGTTCATAATAATCATAAAAAATTTTAATTTTAAATAAATAACTAATATTGAAATTAGTATTTTTTTTAGGTCTCATAGCTCAGTCGGTTAGAGCATCTGACTCATAATCAGGGGGTCGCTGGTTCAAGTCCAGCTGAGACCACTATTGATTGAATTAAAAAATAACTGGAATGGGATTCGAACCCACAACTTACAGTTTAGGAAACTGTTGTTCTATCCTAATTGAACTATCCAGTTATTAATAAAATATTTCATTTATATTTCTATAATAGAAACAACTGACTTATTATATTTTTTTTTTCGAAAATTTACCAATCCAGTTTTTAATGCATATAACGTATGATCCCTCCCTATTCCTACATTACTTCCTGGATAATATTTAGTTCCCCTTTGACGTAATATTATTCCTCCAGAACGGATATATTGATTTCCATATACCTTTATTCCTAATCTACGTCCTGATGAATCTCTACCATTTCTAGAACTTCCTGAACCTTTTTTATGTGCCATATCTATATAAAATTATTTATTCTTCTAAAAAAGAAATTACTTTAATTTTTGAAAAAATAGGTCTAAATCCATTTTTTATTTTATATCCTTTTCTTCTTTTTTTCTTAAAAATAATAATTTTTTTACCTTTCAAATGATTTAAAATTTCTATTTGAACACTAATTTTTTCTAGAATTGGAGTCCCTATTTTAGCAATTCCATTCTTATAAAAAAGAAGTACTTTTTTTATAGAAATTTTTTTTCCTAAATCTTGTGATAAATATGGAACATAAACATATTTTTTTTCAAAAAGTTTAAATTGCATTCCTTTTATATTAACAATAGCATAATTCATATTATATTATATTAAAATTTCAAAATTTTTTTCGCTTTTAAAATACTTTCAAATAAATAGTCTATTTCATCAAAAGTATTATATATCGCAAAACTAACTCGAATCATTCCTAAAACATTAAAAAAATTCATTAAAGGTTGTGCACAAAGATGTCCTGTTCTAACAGCAATACCTAAACGATCTAAAATAGATCCTAAATCAAAAAAATGTATATTTTTTATATTAAATGAAATAATACTCAATTTTTCTAAAGAATCATTTCCATAAATTGTTATTCCGGATATATTATTTAATCGTTTTAAAGCGTATTCAGTAAGTTTCTTTTTATAAAATTGTATATTTAATATACCAATTTTTTCAATAAAATTTATTGCTTTTCCCCATGAAAAAATTCCTTCTATATTAGGAGTTCCAGCTTCAAATTTAAATGGGATGGTTGAATAAGTAGTTTTTGTAAAACTTACATTCTTTATCATTTCTCCTCCAAATTGATAAGGAGATATTTTTTCTAAAATTTTTTTTTTACCATATAATATTCCAATACCAGTCGGTCCATACATTTTATGAGCTGAAAATACATAAAAATCTGTATCTAAATCTTGCATGTTTAAACATACATTTGGTGCTGCTTGAGCACCATCAATTAAAACCCATGCTCCATATTCATGAGATATATCTATAATTTTTTTAATAGGATTAATTATTCCTAATACATTAGATATATGATTAATAGAAACTATTTTTGTCTTTTTTGAAATTAATGATTTAAAAATTTTTATATCTATAAAACCATTTTTATTAATAGGAATAATTTTTAAAATAGATTTTTTATTTTTACAAATATTTTGCCATGGAACAATATTTGAATGATGCTCAGCGTGAGAAATTATAATTTCATCTCCATTTTTAATTAGATTTCCAATACTAGAAGCCACTAAATTTATAGATTCTGTAGTACCTTTTGTAAATAAAATTTCTGAAGGATATTTTGCAACAATGAATTTTTGAATTTTTTTTCTTACATCCTCTATAGAGATAGTTGCTTTTCTACCTAAAAAATGTACTCCTCTATGAACGTTAGAATTTATATTAGAATAAAAATATTCAGATGCTTCAATAACTTGTATTGGTTTATGAGTAGTAGCAGCATTATCAATATATATTATTGGATTTACCGAATCAATTTTTTTTTTTAAAATAGGAAATTGATTCCTAATTTCCTTTATTTCTTTTCTTGAAAACATTTTTATAAGAATTCATTCAACTTCTTATTTATATTATCTTGTATAATTTTTTTTAAATTATACAAAGTAATAGATTTAAATATATCATTTAAAAATGAAAATAATAATAAAATATTTCCTTCTTTTTCAGATATACCTCTTGATTTAAGATAAAATAATTCAGATTTCTGTATATGACCAATTGTGCAACCATGTGAACATTTTACATCTTTAGAATAAATTTCTAATTGAGGTTTTGAATAAAAATTTGATCTTTTAGAAATAAGAATATTTTCATTTTTTTGAAATGCATTAATTTTTTTTATATTTTTATCGATAAATATTTTTCCATCAAAAATTCCATTGGAATTACCAAAAAGTATATTTTTGTATAATTGATTACTATAAGAATTTGAAAATAAATGATTTATAGAAGTAGAATGATAAATAGAATCCTTATTATATAATAGTGAAATTCCATATAAATTAGATTTTGTTTTTTCACCATTAGAAAAAAAATTCAAATTATTTTTTATTTTTTCTCCTTGTAAAGAAAAAGTATATACTTTACATTCACTTCCTTTTTTTTGTTTAATATTTGTATTGTCTACAAAATATGAGTTTTTTATATTATTTTGTACTTTAAAATAATCTATTTTACTATAATTTGAAGCATAAAGATCATTTACTATATTTATAAATGAGTAATTTTTTTTTATAAATTTATAATTTTCAATAATTTTAACATTAGAATTTTTTCCTACAATTATTAAAATTCTAGAATTTATCATTATTGATTCATTATTATTATAATAATGTAAAATTTCTATGGGTTTTTCTAAAGAAACATTATCAGGAATATTAATATATAAAAAATTATCTAAAACAATTATATTTAGACTATAAAAAACATTATATCGAAAATAACATAAATTTTCATAAAAATTTTTGATTTTTTTATCATTATCAAATACATGATCCAAATTAATTATATTATAATTAATTTTATTATATTTATATTTTATTAATTGATCATTATATTTTCCATTTATAAAAACAAATAAAAATGTATTATTTCTTTTAGAATAAGAAATTATTTCATCTTCTAAAATTTTTTCTTGTTTATATTTTTCTTTTTTTTCGTTTTGATAAAAAAAATTATACAGATTTTTTTTATTCCATTGTTCAATAAAAGGAGAATCAATAAAACTAAATTTGTTTTTTAAATATAAATCAATATGTTTTTTTCTTATTAGAGTTAAATAGGATTGATCATTAGAACATTTAATTTTAGATATTAAAAGATCTATTTTATCTATAAATTTCATATTATGAATTTAATCTAATTATTTAATCATTAAGCCAGTCATATCCTTTATTTTCAATTTCTTCTACTAATTTTTTAGTTCCTGATTTTATAATTTTTCCATTATATAGAACATGGATAATAAAATCCGAACAAATACAATCTAATAATCTTTTATAATGAGTTATAATTATAATTGAATTATTTTTATTTTTAAAAGTATTAATTCCTTTTGAAATTATTCGTAAAGCGTCAATATCTAATCCAGAATCTATTTCATCTAAAATAGATAAAATAGGATTAATCATCATCATTTGAAGTATTTCACATTTTTTTTTTTCTCCACCTGAAAATCCATCATTTAAAGAACGATATATAAAATCTTTTTCTATTCTTAACAAAGAAGATAAATTTTTAATTTTATATAAAAAATCTTTGATTGATAGTTTATCTAAATTTTTAGATATTCTAATTGAATTCATAGATGTTTTAATAAAATTTATAATAGAAATTCCTGGAATTTCTATTGGATTTTGAAAAGATAAAAAAATACCTAAAGATGCTCTTTCTTCTGGAGAAAATTTTAATAAATTTTGATTAAAAAATGAAATATCTCCTTTTTCAATATGATAATCTTCTTTCCCAGCTATTACAGCCGCAAGTGTACTTTTACCAGATGCATTAGGTCCCATTATTACATGTACCTCTCCAGGATTAACTTTTAAATTAATTCCTTTAAGGATATCTTTATTCCCTATAGTAACATGTAAGTCTTTTATTTTTAACATAATAAATAAATTTTTATCCTAAAGATTTTTCTAAAGAGATTTCTAATAATTTTTGAGCTTCTATTGCAAATTCCATTGGTAATTTACTTACAATTTGGTTACTGAAACCATTAACTATTAATGATATTGCTTTTTCCATATCAATTCCTCTTTGATTACAATAAAATATTTGATCCTTTCCAATTTTAGAAGTGGTAGCTTCATGTTCTATTTTCGACGATGAATTAGATACTTGGATATATGGATAAGTATGTGCTCCACATTTATCTCCTATTAATAAAGAATCACATTGAGAAAAATTTCGGGAATTATTTGATTTTTCAGAAATTTTTACTAATCCTCTATAATTATTTTGTGCATTTCCAGATGAAACTCCTTTTGAAATAATAGTACTATTAGTAAAATTTCCTATATGTATCATTTTTGTTCCAGTATCTGCTTGTTGAAAATTTTTAGTTAACGCTAAAGAGTAAAATTCTCCAGAAGAATAATCACCTTTTAAAATGCAAGATGGATATTTCCAAGTTATAGAAGATCCAGTTTCTACTTGAATCCAGGATATTTTAGATTTTTTTTCACATAAACCTCTTTTTGTAACAAAATTTAATACCCCCCCAACTCCATTTTTATCCCCAGGATACCAATTTTGAACAGTAGAATATTTTATTTTAGCATTTTCCATTGCTATAATTTCTACTACTGCAGCATGTAATTGATTTTCTTTTCTTTGAGTAGCCGTACATCCTTCTAAATAACTAACAGAAGAATTTTTATCTGCTATAATTAAAGTTCTTTCAAATTGACCAGTATTAACTTCATTAATACGAAAATATGTAGATAATTCCATAGGACAATGAACGTCTCTTGGGATGTAACAAAAAGAACCATCTGAAAAAACTGCTGAATTTAAAGCAGCATAAAAATTATCATTTTTTGGGACTACAGTCCCTAAATATTTTTTAACAAGAATGGGATATTTTCTTATAGCTTCATTAATAGAACAAAATATAATTCCTTTTTTTTTTAATTTTTCTTTAAAAGTGGTGATTAAAGATACAGAATCCAAAACTATATCTGTTGCCACTTTTGACGAATTTTTTTTTATAGGAACTCCTAATATTTCAAATATATTAATTAATTCAGAATCTGATTTTTCTATGTTATTTAAATCAATTTTTTTTTTAGGAGATGAATGGTAAATAATTTTTTGAAAATTAGGAATATTGTATTTTAGATTAGCCCATTTTGGATAGGACATTTTTTTCCAAAAATAAAAAGATTTTAACCTCCATTCCAACATCCATTTTGGTTCTTTATTTTTTTCTGTTATTTTTCTAATAATATCTTCATTTAATCCAATTTTGATTTTATCTGATTCTATTGGAATAGAAAATCCATATTTATATTCAGAATTATTAAAATCTTCTAATATTTTTTTATCTATTTTTTTCATTTTTTAATTATGACGAAAAACTTTTTCCGCATCCACAAGTATGTTTAGCATTAGGATTTATAAAATAGAATCCTTTTCCGTTTAAGTCATCTGAATATTCTAATGTTGCTCCTTTTAAATAAGGAATATTATTTTTTTTTATTAATATATTTATTTCTTTATCTTTAAAAAGTTCATCTTCTTCTCTTTTTTTATTATCAAATGATAATTCATAAGACATACCAGAACACCCATCATTTTTTATCCCAAATCTAATAAATGACATATCTTTTGAAAATCCTTTTCTATTCATGATATTGATTAGTTTATTTTTAGCATTCTCAGATATAAAAACCATAATTAAAATATTTATAACAAATATATTTATTATTTTTTTTCATTAAAAATAAAATTTATTTATTATAAATATTTTAGATTTTAGACTTTGATTTTTTGTTATGAAAATAATATAAAATCCTAAAATAATAAATGGAATACTCAAACATTGTCCAGTATTCAAAATATAAAAATGAATAAATTCATTTTCTTGAGGTTCTTTTATAAATTCAATCAAAAATCTTGATCCCCAAGTTATTATCAAAAATAATCCAGATAAAAAACCATTTTTTAAAATTTTTTTTTTACAAAAAATATAATAAAAAAACCAAAGTATTACAAATAATATTAAATAGACTATAGATTCATATATTTGAGTAGGATGCCTAGGAATCATTAGATTATATCTTTTATCTTCCATTTGAATAAATTTTACAGCCCATGGTAATTTAGTTGGAATTCCAATTATTTCGGAATTAAAAAAATTTCCTATTCGAATAAACATAGAAGAAATTGCTGCAACAATGACTAATCGATCACATAACCAAATAAAAGGTTTTTTTTTTAAAAATTTTTTTTTATAAAAAAAAACAGCTATAATTATTCCTATAGCTGCTCCATGACTAGATAAACCTCTATATCCCACATATTCATAATTTTTTATAATTCCCAAAAAATAATTACCGTTATTTTTTCTAATAGGTAATACGGACTCTATCCAATGATTTGAGAAATATAAAAAATCATAAAAAAAAATTTGTCCTAATCTTGATCCTATAATAGTTCCAAAAAAAGTATATCTAAATAATGGATCCAAATATTTTTTATTAATATTATCGTTTTGATATATATATTGCATGATCCACCATCCTAATAAAAAGGAAATAATAAACATTAAACTATAAATATGAATAAAAAAACCTTTCCATATATGAAATCTATGAATAGGATTCCAATTAATATATTCTAATACATTAATATACATATCTAAAACTTAAGATTAATTATTTATATAAATATTAATCAGGAGGATCATATCCACTACCCCCCCATGGATTGCATCTAATTAATCTTTTGCATATCATAAAAATTGACTTTAAAAAATTCATTTTTTTTATGGATAAAATCATATATTCTGAACATGTTGGAATATATCTACAATAATTTCCAATCCAAGGAGATATAAATAATTGATATATTCTAATAAGAATGATTACAAAAAATTTGAAAACATTCATAACTGATTTTTTCTAATAAAATTTAATGAAGATCCGAATTTAAACCATTGAATTTGTTTCTGGTTATAAGAATGTTTAGTTATAATTTTTTCTTTTTTTCCATTTTTATGAATAATATCGACTTTTAAATTAAATTTTTTTTCAAAATCATTCATATGAAAATGAAAAATATCTTCTTCATTAATTTTATAATAATCATTTGGTTTTAAAAATGTTAAAGCTAATATTCCTTGTTTTTTTAAATTAGTTTCATGTATTCTAGCAAAGGATTTTACCAATACCACACGAACTCCTAAAAAACGTGGTTCCATTGCAGCATGTTCTCTAGACGACCCTTCACCATAATTATCTTCTCCTACAATTAAAGTAGATATATTATTTTTTTTATAAAATTTTGCAGTTTTAGGGATAGAATCATAAAAACCAGTTATAATATTTTTAATATGATTTGTTTTATTATTAAAAAAATTTACTGCTTTTATTAATAAATTCTCGGAAATATTTTCAAGATGACCTCTATATTTTAACCATGGACCAGCCATAGATATATGATCGGTAGTACATTTTCCTTTAACCTTTATTAAAAGTCTTACATTCGATAAATCTTTTCCATCCCAAAATGAAAAAGGCTGTAAAAGTTGTAGTCGTTCTGAATTTTTATTTATTTTTATAGAAATATTCTTATTCATTGAAGAACTAATACATCCTAATTTATTGATATCATTTTTCTCAAAAATATTATTATATTTATTGATATATTGAGGTTCATCCAATTTTACATACTCTCCAAGCTCATTTTTTAAAAAATCTTTTCTAGGATCAAAATTAATTTTTCCAGAAAAAGAAAGTGCTGTAACAATTTCCGGAGATGCTATAAATGCATATGTATTAGGATTTCCATCATTACGAGATGAAAAATTTCTATTAAAAGAATGAATTATAGTATTTTTTTTAAAATTTTCATTTTTATTTTTATACCTTTTCCATTGACCAATACAAGGACCACAAGCATTAGAAAATATTTTAGCTCCAATGCTTTTAAATATTTCAATATATTTATTTTTTTTCAACAAAGAAAAAATCTTTCTAGAACCAGGAGTAATTAAAAATTTTGATTTTATCTTTAACTTTTTTTTTTTAGCTTGTTTAATAATATGTACAACTTTTGATAAATCTTCATAAGAAGAATTAGTACAAGAACCAATTAATCCGATTTCTATTTGAATAGGCCAATTATTTTTTTTACATTCTTCTTTTATTTTTGATATAGGTGTAGATTTATCGGGAGTAAAAGGACCATTTATATGAGGTTCTAATTTGGATAAATTAATTTCGATTACTTTTTCATAAAAATTATATGGATTATTATATACCTCATAATCTGATCTTAAACTATTTTCAATTTTATTCAATTTTATTAAATTTGATAATTCTTCTCTATCATTATTCAATAAATAATCATTCATATGAAAATCATATGGAAATATCGAAGAAGTTGCTCCTAATTCTGCTCCCATATTGCATATGGTTGCTTTTCCTACGCAAGAAATATTTTTTGTTCCTTCTCCAAAATATTCAATAATAGAATTTGACGCACCCATTACTCCAATCATTCCGGATAATCTTAATATAACATCTTTAGCAGATGTCCATCCACTCATTTTTCCTTTTAATAAAACTCCAATTATTTTAGGAAATTTTAATTCTAATATAGATCCTGACATTACTTCAGCAGCTTCTGCACCACCTACTCCTATCGCTAACATTCCTAATCCACCTGCATTAGGTGTATGTGAATCCGTACCTATCATCAATCCACCAGGAAATGCATAATTTTCCAAAATAATTTGATGAATAATTCCAGAACCTGGTTCCCAAAAATCTATTCCATATTTATTAGAAACTGATCTTAAAAAATTATATATTTCTTGATTATCATCTATAGATTTTTTCAAATCTATAGATGATCCATCGTTTGCATAAATAAGATGATCACAATGAATGCTAGTCGGAACTAACGTTTTAACACTATTAGTTTGTATAAATTGTAATAAACTCATTTGAGCAGTAGCATCTTGCATTGCAACACGGTCAGGATAAATATTTATATATTCATTTTTTTTAAAACATAATTTTTTTATTTTTTCTTTGAAAAAATGAATATATAAAATTTTTTCTGACAATGTCATTGGACGTTTTATTATTGATCGAATTTCCTTAATCTTAAAATTAAGTTCTGAATAAAATTTTTGAATCATTTTAAAATCCAAGATCATAGTAACTTTTTTTGTTAAGAAAAATACATATTTCTTTATAAAATTCTTTCGAATTATCTACATGTATCCAATGTCCACTTTTTTTTATAGTTAGAATCAAAGATTTTGGAAAAATTTTTTTAATATATTTTTTATCATTAATAGGGATATAATCAGAATATTCTCCTCGTAAAAAAATAGTTGGACCACTATATTTTCCTATTTTTATATTTTTTTTAATTAAAATATTATAATTTTTTTCTATTCCTTTTAGATAAAAACGAAAATATAATTTTCCATTACTGTTAATTCCAACACATTTAGAAAAAAAATTTCTAATTCTAGAATCCTTTATATATAATTTTAAAAAAATATTTAAATCATTTCTTGTTTTTATTAAATTAAAATTAACCTTTTTTAGGATAGGAATAAAATTATGATGTACATCATGGAATTTTGGACTTATATCTACAATAATAATTTTTTTAGGAATCAAAGGATATTTAATAGAAAAATTCATTACTGCACGTCCACCCATTGAATGTCCTAATAATATTGGATTATATAATTTATAAAAATTAATGTAATTTAAAATATCATCTGATATAATATCATAATTCATTTTTTTAGAAAAAAAACTTGATCCATGATTTCTTATATCTATAAGATGAATTTGATAATCACTAGAAAATTTATTAGCAAATGATATCCAATTTTCTCCATTTCCAAAAAGCCCATGAAAAACTAAAATAGAGGGACCTAATCCAAATATTTTAGAAGATAAAATTTTCATTATTTAATATCATTTAAAAATTTTTTTCCATAAAAAATAAATATTATATAAAAATAGCAATTCTATAAAAAATTTATGTTATTATTTTTATAATCTAGATTAATAAAAATTTTGTTAAAAAAATAAACTATATTTCATCCGTATCCGATCTATAAATCTTAATAAAATATATAATTTCATCCAATATTTTATTGAAAATAATTGATTTGAATTCATAAATGTATTTAATATATATTTCATTAAATATTGTATTGAATAAAAAATACTTCATTAAAATTGCTGTATATATACACTATATTTGAATCAAATATCAGCTTATTTATTTAATATTTACATTGGATTTTACAATTAAATTTTTTTATATTGTTTTTATAGAGTTAAAACTTGAGTAATTTCTAAATTAAATACTTTTGCAGCTGTTAATAAATGATCGAAAACATTTGCCTGTATTTGTTCATATTTAATAGATTCAGATGTTTTCACGAAACAATATAATTCTATAGGTAATCCATAAGGTGTAGTGTCTAAATGTCTTACCATTAATGTTTCAGATTGAGATATATTAGGATGTTTATATAAATATTCTAATGTATATTGACGAAAAAGTCCTATGTTGGTTAACCTTTTACCATTAACAATATTTATATTCGAATTTAATTTTATTTTTTTATTAAAATAACTGATTTCTTTTTGTTTTTTCAAAATATAATCTTTTATTAAATAAATGTTTCTAAATTTTTTTAATTTTTTTTCATTATAAAAATGGAATGATTTTATATTAAATAATATAGATCTTTTTATTCTACGTATATTTTTTTGTCGCATTACTTCATAATTAGTAACGGCAGTAGAAATTAAATCATAAGTTGGTACACTAGTTATAGTTTTATCAAAATTTTCTATTTTTGCGGAAACTAAATTGATTTCCATAACTTTTCCTTCTATATTATATTTGGATATTCCAATCCAATCTCCTACTTTAATCATTCTAGTAGATGCCATTTGAATTCCTGAAACAAATCCAAGAATAGTATCTCGAAATACTAATAAAACTACAGCTGTGATCGCACCTAAACCAGTTAAAATAGTAACTATGTTATTCTTTGTTAGAATGGCAACTATAATTAGTACACAAAATATTATTGATATAATTTTTATTAATTGAGATAAAGAATGAATTGCTATTGTTTGATGATTATTTTCATTAGTAGAAATATCCATAATAGAATTGATCACTCTAATTACTAATTGTAAAGTAATTAAAACAAATAATATATTAAATAATTTTTCAATATATATAAAAATTATATTATAATTTTTTAAAAAGAATTTGATTAATGTAAATCCAATAAAAAATGGAACAAAAAAGAATAAACTTTCAAAAACGTTATTCTTATACATAATCTTTAACCATTTAAAATGATTATAATTAAAAATTTCTTTAATAAAATAATTAAAAAATTTTTTAGAAAAAAAAATTAATATTCCAAAAAAAATCAAAAAAATTATAAAATAGTAATTAAAACAATTTTCCATATCTAAATCAAACATTGCAAAAAATTATATTAAAAAAAATGTATTAAAAATTATTATTAATAATTAAATAAAATAAAATTTTGTTAAATACAGA